>JAIDQW010000316.1 GCA_029062075.1 Paramuribaculum sp. | reverse complement strand
ACAATCTGACAACCCACAACCGGATAGCAAACAAAATATATGCGGAATCCTCGACGGGCAATATCAATCAATGTTTTGTCAGTGGTAAACAAGCTGCTTACTGTATTCGGCAATAGCTCGGTGACAATCCAGCCGACAGTTGTGATAGCAACTCCCAGAGCTATACCTATTTTAAGGGTACGCATAACTCGTTCCCATTGTCCGGCACCGTAATTGAAGCCTACAATCGGCTGCATCCCCTGAGTCACTCCGAAAACGACCATGACGAAAAACATTGTGGTACGGTTAAGAATTCCGTAGGCTCCCACACATAGATTACCTGCTTCAGCACCATAATCCAGAAGGGCTTTGTTGATAAATATCACCACTATGCAAGCACATACGTTCATAAGGAACGGTGACAATCCGATGGCATATATGCGCTTAATAATAGATGCAGTAAACCATTTGCAATCAATACGGAAGTGAACGAAACTTTTCTTGGATAAGAAATGGCTTAAAACCCATGCACACGCTACTGTCTGGCGGCATATCGTAGCACGGCGGCACCTTTGATTCCCCATCCGAGAGTAAAAATAAATATAGGAGCGAGTATAATGTTGGCTCCTACAGAGAGTAGGGCGGAAACCATGGCTTTCTTAGGATAGCCAGTGGCGCGCATCAGGTTATTTAGTCCTATAAAAATGTATGATATTGGGGTACCAAGTAATATAATCTGCATGAATTCCCGGGCATAACTGATTGTTTCATCCGTAGCTCCGAAAAAATATAGAATCTCGTCAAGAAAAATGAATGTCAGACCTCCAAACAGAAAGGAGTGTATAAGACAAAGTACCAGGACATTATTGACAACGTCGGTGGCTCTTGCTATATTTTTTTGTCCGAGAAAAATTGATGATATAGTTGCACCTCCCACCGCAATAAGTGTACAGAAAGCAATCACAAGGTTCATAAGAGGGAATGTAATGGCAAGACCGGCTATAGCCATTGCACCAACACCACGTCCTATAAAAATGCTGTCAACAATATTATATAATGATGTAGCAACACTCGCGATAATTGCCGGAACAGAGTATTGCACTAACAGTTTGCCAATGGGTTTTGTACCCAATGTCATAGGTGATGAAGATTGTGTCTGCGGCATAAGTGTGAATTATAAAAATGGAGAGTATTATTTGTTAAAGAACACTCCTTCTTATATTAAGAGAAAAGTGACACAATTTGTTCAATAAATTCCGGAATCATTCTCTGAATGATCGGAATTGTTATTGTCGGCCGATAGAAAGATAGTTGAAACCTTCTGCTGTAACTTCCGCCGGATTGTAGATGTTTCTGCCGTCAACAATTACGTTGCCACGCATAACTTTTTTCAACGCATTCCATGCGGGAATCCTGAATACTTTCCATTCAGTAACAAGGGCAATAGCATCAGCATCAACAGCTGCATCATACATATCTTTAGCGTAGCGCACCTTATCACCGAGTCGTCTTTTGCATTCATTCATCGCAACCGGATCAAAAACACTCACTTCAGCACCTTCTTCAATC
>JAIDQW010000315.1 GCA_029062075.1 Paramuribaculum sp. | reverse complement strand
ACAATGCAGTCGGTATTAAGAGCGCGGCTCATGTTTATTTCGGCAAGCATCCCGAAGATCTGACTATTGAGGAAGCAGCTACACTTGTCGGGATGGTAAAAAATCCTGCCTATTACAACCCTGTCCGTCAACCGGAACGCACTCGCCAGAGAAGAAATGTGGTTTTGGAACAGATGTATAAAAACGACAAAATAACTAAGCAGGAACTCGACTCACTCAAAGAATTACCTCTCGTGCTTGATTTCCATAAAGTTGACCATAAGGAGGGACCGGCACCTTATTTCCGTGAGGAATTACGCCGTATGCTCAAGGCTAAGCGGCCGGTTGCGAGTGATTATCGCGAGTGGGAAAAACAGAAATATGTTGAAGACTCTATTGCATGGGTTACCAACCCACTGTTTGGCTGGATAGAGAAAAACCCGAAACCGGACGGGTCAAAATATGATATTTACTCAGACGGACTGAAAATTTACACCACCATCGACTCAAGAATGCAACGATATGCGGAGGAGGCTGTGAACGATCACATGAGCCGTACCCTTCAACCTGCATTTTTCAAAGAGAAGAAAAATACTAAATATGCCCCCTACTCCACAAGCAGATGGGAAGTTAGTGAAGCACAGATTCAATCACTGATCAATAATGCGGTAAAGAATTCAGACAGATACCGCACAATGAAAAAAGCCGGACACAGTGAGACGGAAATTCTGAAAGCGTTTGATACTCCTGTGGATATGAAAGTTTTTTCATACGCCGGAGATATTGACACCGTTATGACACCCCGCGATTCCATCTTATATACCAAGCACTTCCTTCGCACCGGATTTATGGCGATGAATCCCGTTACTGGTCATGTGAAAGCTTATGTCGGCGGTCCTGATTTCACTCATTTCCAATATGATATGGTAAGCACCGGGAGGCGACAAATAGGTTCTACCGGCAAACCGTTTCTTTACACCTACGCAATGGAGGAGGGCTACACCCCGTGTGACGAATTTCTTAATGAACAGCCTGTACTTATTGATGAAAACGGCAGGGAATGGATTCCGAGAAACACCGGAAATTCCCACGTTGGAGAAATGGTGACACTCAGGTGGGCTCTTACTAACTCTAACAACTGGATTAGTGCCCGACTGATGAGTCAGCTCTCACCCGCCTCTCTCGTCCGCACCATGCATAATTTCGGCATTACCAGCCACCTTGACCCTGTGCTTTCGCTCTGCCTGGGCACCCCTGATATATCTCTCAAAGAAATGGTTGGGGCTTATTCCGCATTCGCCAACAATGGAATGAGGGTTGATCCGATGTTTGTCACAGCGATAGCTGACTCAAACGGTAATATTATTTCTGAGTTCACACCCAGACATACAGAGGTGATTTCTGAACAAGCCTACTGGAAAATACTGTCAATGCTGCTAAATGTCGTTGACGGTGGTACCGGCAGCAGGCTGCGTCGTCCGCCTTACAACCTCACCGCACAAACCGGAGGTAAAACCGGTACAACCAACTCAAATTCTGATGGTTGGTTCATGGCATTCACTCCACAGCTTGTTGCCGGAGCATGGGTTGGCGGTGAAGAACGCTTTATCCATTTCAATAGTGGAGCGATGGGACAAGGTGCATCAGCCGCTTTGCCGATATACGGCAGCTTCATGAAAAAAGTTTATTCCGATTCTACCCTGCCTTACTCACAGGACGTAAGATTCAATTTCCCGGCTATAGATCTCTGTGAAAAAGAATTTCTTGGAGAATCTGTTGACTACGATAATGACGCCGAAGAAGCTTCTATTGAAGGAGTATTTGACTAAATACGCATGAATATCATAACATTTGATACCCCTTCCGGCACTCTGGCGGTAGGAGCGTACTCAGGTATGCTTAAAATCTGCGATTGGATTCACTCTCCTCACTTTAAGTCACACCTTTATACTCTCAAGAATCTTAAACTTGACCGCGAATACACATTAAAAGTTATTGCTCAGATCAAAGAATATTTTTCAGGGCAGAGAAACCATTTTGACGTAAATATTGCTCCGGAAGGCACTGATTTCCGGTTGAAAGTTTGGAATGTACTATTGAGTGTTGAATTCGGTTCCACCGCAAGCTATTCTGATATTGCAACAAAAATCGGGAATAAATCTGCTGTAAGAGCTGTAGCAAATGCAATTGCGCACAATCCGATAAGCATCGTAATCCCTTGCCACAGAATTATCGGTTCCAACGGTTCTATCACAGGATATGCCGGGGGAATTGATTGTAAAAGGATATTGCTGACACTTGAGAATCCTGACTTTAGGGTAAAATGATTTTACACTTTTACAATCCTATGTATTTTTTCGCATAGACATTTGCAAATAAGCCAAACATCGCTTATCTTTGCGCCAACAAAAGCGCCCAATTAATTTTTATCACTTACATAACTATGAAAAATTTCACATTCGCCATGAAGTGGCACGAGATTCTCAAATCTTACTCAGAAGACATTCGCAAAGAGGTCTATTTTGCTGTTATTGAATACGCTGCAAC
>JAIDQW010000314.1 GCA_029062075.1 Paramuribaculum sp. | reverse complement strand
CCTTTGAACGGATTGGAATCGGATGTGAGGTTTCTGCCTAAATACACCGAGTCAAGCGGGCAATCGCCAAACAAGCTCTCTCTGGTTGTCACCAGTGCAAGGTCGCTTTCACCATCTTCAAAGCGGATATTTCTGAGAGAAGTACACCCTTCAAAACAGCCTGATTCGGCTTTATCCTGAATTTTATAAAGAGTGCCGACCAGCGAGAGAGAAGTCAGAGATGAGCATCCGTTGAAGGCGTCGTTCAAAATACTGAAAGTAGATAGAGTGCCCGGAATCGACACTTTTTTCAGTCCGGAGCACCCGATGAAACAGCCGTCTATAGTCCTGATCTTGGAATCAGGCTCAAAAAGCACCTCTGTGATAGCGGTATTTTTGAAAGCTCCGTAATCGATTCTTTGAACAGAGGCAGGAATAGTAACCGGCCCGGTCAACCCCACGCAGCCGGCAAAAACTTCTGTTCCAATGAAATCAATATCAGGGGGAAGATTCAAGTCACCGGTCAGACCGGAACATCCTGAAAAAGCAAATTCATCTAAACATCTTAGACTTTTAGGAAGTTTCAGAACTCCATTAAATCCCGAGCAATTCTGGAATGCATTTTCGTCAATGTATCTTACACCATCAGGTATTATAAGGTCACCAGTAAGTCCTGAACAATCCTTGAAAGCGGAATTACATATATGCACCATTGTGTTCGGGAAAACCAGCTTACCGGAAAGCCCCTTACAACCTTGAAAGGTTCCCCAGCCAATAGATCCTAAATTTGGAGGTAAAATCAGGTCGCCTGTAAGTCCTGTACAATTTATGAAGGCATAGTTCCCCAATCCGCGTAATGAATCTCCAAATTTAATGCCTGTTAAACCGGAACAATTTTCAAAGGCATAGTCAGAAAGGAGAGTTAATGAGTTAGGCAATTCAAGTACTCCGGTTAAGGATGAACAACCACCGAAGGCTCTTTTACCAATTTCTGTTAAAGATTCTTTGAAAGGGAAACTGGTTAGGCTTTTGCAACCGGCAAAAGCATACCAATCGACTTTTTTAATTGGTTTTCCCTCAACTTTGAATTCTTTCAGTTGCGTCAGGTTGGCAAAAGCCAGCGAATCAATAATTTCAATATTTTCACCTCCCGATACAGTCTCTATTCTGCTACAATGATCAAATGTACCTGAAGGTATTTTTGTCAGCGATTTCCCCAATGTCAAACTACTAAAGGCATTACAATTAGAAAAACTACTACGACCCATTGATGTTACGGAGTCAGGAATTTTCAAGTGACCTGACAGATTACGACAGTCAAAGAAAACCTCAGCTCCTATATGAGTCACCGATTCAGGAATGACAAGCTCTCCAACCAATTGAGTGTTACTAAAAAAAGCACGATCTTCTATCCTCTTTAATGTCGGTGGTAAAACTAATGTCCTTTCACTCTTGAAATTTGCAAATGCACCAACTCCAATACCTGTTACAGTCAGAGTTGTACCATTATAATTTGCAGTGGATGGGATAACAAGTGGATTCGGTGGATTTGTACTTCCAGTGACCTTGCACTCGTAATCTGAAATTACTTGAAAAGTAAAATCTCCGTCTGTGAATGTCTCCCCTTGTGCATGTATGGGTATAGTAGTTGCAAATATAGACAGTAATATAA
>JAIDQW010000313.1 GCA_029062075.1 Paramuribaculum sp. | reverse complement strand
ATGCGGCTCCGAAATGGGACGGCGGTTTTGTGATTTGCGGAGCCACCGGCAGCGGAGATATGTTTGCTCTCCGTGACCGGCACGGAATTCGCCCTGCTTTTTACTATTGCGATGACGAGGTGGTGGTAGTTGCATCGGAGCGACCGGTGATTCAAACCGTGATGAATGTACGGCGTGCCGATGTTTGCGAGCTTGCGCCGGGAAGTGCCATAACGGTAAGCAAAGCGGGTGAGGTGAAAGTGAGCGATATCCTCGGAGAGGGGGAGAACCGCAAATGCTCTTTCGAGCGCATATACTTTTCTCGAGGCAGTGATGCCGACATATACCGTGAGCGCAAAGCTCTCGGCAACGCGATTGTGCCACAGGTGCTGGAAAGCGTTGGCTATGACCTTGACCATACTGTTGTTTCCTTTATTCCCAATACAGCTGAAGTTGCGTTTATCGGTATGGTGGAGGGATTGGAAAAGTATCTTGACACTCTTAAGGCGGACCGCATTCTTGCCGCGCAGGAAACCGGCACTCTTGATATGAATACTCTCAATGAGATAATGGCTCACAAGCTCAGGGTGGAGAAGGTGGCGATCAAGGATATAAAGTTGCGCACATTTATTGCCGAAGGGGAGGCTCGAAACGACCTCGCCGCCCATGTGTATGATGTGACGTACGGCTGTGTGAAGAATCATGTTGACAATCTGGTAGTGATTGATGACAGTATTGTTCGCGGTACAACTTTGAAACAGAGTATTCTGCGTATTCTTGACCGCCTGCATCCAAAAAAGATTGTAGTGGTGAGCTCATCGCCGCAGGTGCGCTATCCCGACTGCTACGGCATAGACATGTCGCGCATGGGTGAATTCATTGCCTTCAAGGCTGCAGTGCAGCTGTTGCGCGAAAGCGGCAGGGAAGATGTGCTGAAAAAGGTTTATGAAAACTGCCTTGCCATGGAATCTGTGCCCGATGAAGCTCTTGAAAACTGCGTTAAGGAGATATATGCGCCCTTCACCGACAGGCAGATATCTGAAAAAATTGCCGAGATGCTGACACCGGAGGATACAGGAGCCGAGGTTGAGATTATCTATCAGACTTTGGATGGGCTTCATGCTTCTGTGCCCAATCACCCCGGCGACTGGTACTTTTCAGGCAATTATCCCACCCCCGGAGGTACAAGGCTTGTCAACAAAGCCTTTATAAACTATTATGAGGGTAATGATGACAAGAGAGTGTGACTGACAGCCTAAGAGCTATAAGCTGACTCAGGGCAGAAAAGGTTCAAAATTAAAGCAAATTTCATCAAGTAGAAATGCGCATTCCATCATTTGTTCTCCCAAGGAAATTTGAACTCGCGCATCTGTTTCATGACTTTGGCGATACGTTCTTCCCGTTCTTGTGATAGTCCGGGAGCCGGAGATTTTTCACGTTCTTCAGCTCTACGTACAAAATCATCGGCTATCTTCCCCGAAAGGATAGGAACTGCTTTAATAGGAATTGCCATAATGTATCTGTTTGATTACAAAGGTACGACATAAAATCGGTTTAGCCAAACCTTTTAAGAGGTGCTGGATTTTGGAGACGGAAAGTGAAACATGCAAAATATTTTCAAAAAAATTAAGTAGGGTGTGTCAAGTGAAGTGACACACCCTACTTATATCTATGAGCTACGAATTACTTTTCAGCTATCGCTTTTTCAACGTATGCCTTGAAGTCTTCGTAGGTCTGCAAACCCAAGAGGTCATCCATGTCAGCACCGTTGGGCACAACAGCCACAACAAGGGGAATTGAAGTCACTCCAAATTTCTGGGCAAGTTCGGGGCACTCGTCAACATCAACACTAACAAAAAGCGCTTTGCCTTTGAACTCTTCTGCAACCTTGTGGAAAATAGGTTTGAAGCTCTGGCATGGTCCGCACCATGTTGCGCTGAAATCAACGATTACAGGAACATCTGCAACCGGAAGGTCGGTTGAACCCTTTTCAAGAGCTATAACAACTTCACCGTCTGTTTCAGCAGCGGGAGCTGCAACCTCTTCAGTGGCAGGCTCCTCTGTTTCAGCAGCAGCTTCTGTTTTAGCTGTGCTGCTGCAAGATGCGAGAGCTAATACCGCAGAAGCGAATAAAAATTTAACAACTTTCATAGCTGTGATTTAGCAAGAGAGTGCGGAATTGGTTTTGCGAACAGCTTCAGCGCTCTTCTTGAAGAGGTCTTTCTCTTCTGCATTGAGGTCGAACTCAACGATTTTTTCGATACCGTTCTTACCGAGAATACAGGGAACACCGATGCAGATGTCTTTTTCGCCATATTCGCCGTCAAGGAGGGCTGAGCAGCTGATGAGTTTCTTCTGGTCACCGATAACGGCAGCAACAACCTGAGCTGAAGCGGCTCCGGGAGCATACCATGCAGATGTGCCGAGAAGTTTGGTGAGTGTAGCACCGCCAACCATAGTGTCAGCAGCAACCTTTTCGAGCTGTTCTGCGGGGATGAGGGTAGATGCGGGAATGCCGCGGTAAGCTGCATAGCGGGTAAGGGGAATCATGGTTGTGTCGCCGTGACCGCCGATAACAATACCTTCAACTTCGGTGGGGTTTGCACCAAGAGCAATGCTGAGGAAATATTTGAAGCGTGCGCTGTCAAGAGCACCACCCATACCGATGATTTTGTTTTTGGGAAGTCCGGAAGTCTTGTGGATAAGATAAGTCATTGTGTCCATGGGGTTTGATACGCACACAATAACTGCGTCGGGTGAATATTTGAGAACGTTGTCAGTTACAGACTTAACGATACCGGCGTTAACACCGATAAGCTCTTCGCGAGTCATACCGGGTTTGCGGGGGATACCTGATGTGATAACCACTACATCGCTGCCTGCGGTTTTTTCATAGTCGTTGGTCACACCTACGAGGCGGGTTTCGAGGTTGAGGATATTTGCTGTCTGCATGATATCCATAGCCTTACCTTCTGAAAGACCTTCTTTGATGTCGATGAGAACTACTTCATCAGCGATGCTTTGGGTAACGAGCACATTTGCGCATGTAGCGCCTACGTTGCCTGCACCCACAACTGTTACTTTAGACATAACTTTATATTTTTAGGGTTAAAATTAAAATCGTTTGTCTCGCAAAGTTAGAGAAAAAAACGAGAGACAATTCAAAAATTTGGTTAAAATGGAAGACACTTCCTTACAGTGAGC
>JAIDQW010000312.1 GCA_029062075.1 Paramuribaculum sp. | reverse complement strand
CTCCCTTAGACTTGCAGTGTGCTATTGTCCCAGGAGGGTCTATTGTCGTATTCTTATAGATTGCACGATAGGGTATGCCCGACATCTTGGCAAGTTCAAGGATAACATCGCTATCTTTACCCCCTGAATAGGAAACCTAAATAGGACTGTCCTGCGGAATAGAGCGGAGCAATCTTATCGCAAAATCTACTTTCTTTTGAAGTTGCTCGGTCATACTCATTTCTCGTTGAATAGTTTTTTGCCGAAAATTGACTCAAATTCATTCCGCATCCTGCAACCAAGATAGCAATTCGGTTCTTCTGAGAGGTAATAGTTGTATCTTTCTTTTATCTTCTCCTTCTCCTCATCGGTCAGGCGGTCATAGAGGGGCAGAGTCATTAGCCATTGTGCGCCTTGCCTAAAGCCATCATTAAACATATTCCAAGGGTTGGAATCATATACGGCATTGTTGCTTGCAATATCTGCCGCCTCGTTCAGTTTATCTGCGTCCATAGTGGTTAGTCTTTTAATGCTCTGTTTATGTCACTAATGAGACCCTCTACTGCGTCCCAATCTTGCTCCTTAACGGCATCGGTCAAGTCGCTTTTTATGGATTCAAGAAAGTCGTTGTCTTCGCTTTCCTGAAACTTCGCACCCATTACATAGGCTTCATTAAGAGTGGTCTGGAATGGGGATGTTATATCTCGTCTTGCTTGACATTCTAATTCTTCGTTTGTCATTGTTTATTCAGTTTGTCGGTTAGGGATTGGGAGTAGCGGAAACTCTCATTTTCGTTTAGAAAGACGCTACACGCTCTGCCAACTAATAGACAATCGGTCTTTAAGTCGCAATTCTCGCACGGCTTTTCCGATTCTTCGGGCATATACACTTTCCCATTGAGTATTATTCCGTTGAGTTTTTCCATATTCTCGCAGTCGTTATAGGTTTATACTTTCTTTAGCTTGCCATATTACCGCATCGCTTACACAGCCCTCAAATCGGCGCATAGCATCGGTGTATTGCTTTGTGGAATATCGGAGTAATCCGGCACGTGGATTATAGTAGGGACATTTGCGACACTCCTTATCTCCATATTCCTCGCAACACGGGTCAGAGCCTTTATAATTGATAGCTTGCTGAACTCCGATACATCGTTGCCATAGCCAAATATGCTTGTAAATTTTCTTTGCTATTCGGGCTTTCATATTCTCGCAGTCTTATTGTGGGGTGTTAGAGCGATGCAAGCAGTTCCTCTTTGGTAGCGTAGCAATCACGCTCGTTAAACCTGTGCTCACACTGATAATCGTAGTAACTTATATCTTTATTCAGTCCAGTATGTTTTGCACCTGCGTGTACCGGAGTTACGTTAACGTCAATCCTCTCTATCTCGAAAGAATAGACCTTATTGTCAAGCATTGTGAAACACTTGTCGTAGTAGTTGAATTTTGTATCTATTGTCATTTTCGCTGATGTTAATGTTATTAGGCGGCTTCCGCAGCTTTGCGGATGAGCGGCATATTTTGTTTAAGCAATTGCAGGATCTCCTCATGCCGGGGAGATGTTTTGTTGAACTTGGCGCGGCTCTGGGCGACCGTGAAATTCCGGAGGTTGACCTCTATTGTTTCAAGCCGGTTGCCCTGGGCATCTTTAGCTGAGAGAATCAGGCTATGCTCTTTCTTGTAATATCCGGCTGCATAAACGCAGTGGTGCATTGCCTGTCCCTCTTCGGCAATATCCGCCACAGACTGCACGACTGTGATAGTGATATTCTCGTTGCCGAAACAGATGCCGAAGAATTTGCCTTTGGTCTCGCGATACTTTGCTTCCCAATGCCTGGCTTCCTCAATCTCTTTCTGTTTGCGCTGCTTTTCACGCTTGCGGTTGTAACGTCTGAGGATAGCATCGTGGGCGGCATACAGATTGTCCGGGCACACTACTTTGGGAGAGTGGGTGTCAAGCCCTATGTCAGCTGCCATATTGAGCATATCGAGCCACATCTGAGCGTCCTTGACGATATACCTGTTGCGGTTTGCAATGCGTATAGAGTGTAACCATAGCTGCAACCCTTTGTTATTGTTCCTAACCATGTAGAGGAACAGGTCGAGCTGTCCGGTCTTGGCAAGCATCTCAGCCGTGGGTGCTGTGAGCAGCCAGCACATGGCATCCGTCATGGCGATCATGTTCTGATAGCGGAGCAGTTTCTTCGTCCAGCCGTTGCGCCTGATGAGCTTCGTGACCCTCACCTGAGGATAGAGCACGTTGCCGGAGATGTCGTAAACATCTTCCATAGCGTATGCACCGGTGCAGGAAGCGTTGTGCTGACGGATGTCCAGCGGCTTGTGGAAATCCCATGTGAGAAAAAATGCAGACCGGTGGCACTGCCTGCCGGTGATAACCTCCTTACCCTCGGGGGTAAGCCATATCTGGAATATCTCGTCGCAGCTGTACCGTGCGAAATTATCTGCCGTGTAGTTACATCTACTCACCTCGAATGTGCGGGCTACCTGAAAGCCACGGAAAGTGGTGAGTATGGTAAAGAACTTTGTTTCGCGAGTCTTGGTCTCTTTAGTGAGCTGCTCAATGCCTGTTGATTTGCCGCAGTAGGGGCAATCGTATTCCTCAACGTCAATGCAAGCCTCGATGTATGCTTTGGGATAGACGGCAGTCTGCCCGCAGCAGAGGCACCTGACCTCACCCTTTCGGATTTTATAAACCGCTCTTGGGGTGAAGCAGTGGTTGTAGGCGTACTGCCGCTGTTTCTCGGTGATGGGCGGTAGCTTCTGTGCCAGCGCGAGCATATCGCGCTCCAGTTTGGATTTCGATTTCATTGTGATTATCTATTTTCATTGGTACAATGCGACTTTCAGCCGGTCACATAACTAAAACAATGAGGGGTATTCTTCCTGGAGCTGCCGTTTCTGCTCGGCGAGCTTCTCCGCTTCTTTCTTCTTGCGCTGTGTCGCTTTTTCAGCATACTCCTTCATGCACTGTAGCTCGTAGGCTTTCTTAGCCGCCTCACGAGCCTGGGCTTTCTCCTCATCCGTTAGCTGCACGTCGGGAGCGGCTTTAGAGGTTGTGGCTTTGTAGCCGGAGGGTGCTTTGGGTGCCTTGATGGCGTCTTCATCGTAGTAGTGGACAGCGAGAGAGAACACCTCGTCGTCCGTCATGCAGACGGAGGAGCCGCGCTTTTTTGCTTCGCTGAGTATGTAGTTGAAGCACTCGTCAATACTCTTGTGCGGTTTGGCGTATGCGGCTGCAAACTGAGGGTCGGTGGCGGCTCGGTTGTCAAGGTAGGTCTTGATTGCCTCCTTAGCGGAATTGTTTTGGTTTGCCATAGGTCGGGGATGTTAGCGGTTGTTGGATTTGTAGCTGTTGTTGCGGCTCTTAATTGTGCAGAATCCGCTGCAATAGATTTGCAGAGCGCGTTTCTTGGTAAACCTGACGCCACAGATGGGGCAGGTGAGTGTGCTGTGCATCCTTGCCTCTCGGTTGAGCTTTATGTGCGGGTCTTCCTGATTTTTCACTCCGGAGGCGTAGTGAGTGCGGTCAACGATGGGTATATCCTCGGCTTTGGTGCCGGTGCCGCAGAGTTTATTCCAGAACTTGTCGGCATCACGTTGGAGGGCATAGAGCTGCAGCTCTTCATTGGGGAAGAACTCCCATCCGAGCTGATATTTTATTTTCTTCATGTCGGTGTGATAATGTTAGAATGGGGTATTCATATCCGCCACGGGGTTTGCGGGCGGCTGATCGCCACGGGAGGGGAGCTCTCTGGCAGGGATGTCATAGAAGCAGGTCGTTGCGGCGTTGAATCCGCAGATGAAGGAATAGATGCCGGTGTTACGTCCCTTAGCCACGTCAATCATTGCCGTGCCGTGGGTTGAGACATCGCGGAAAGGCTCCGGATATGAGGTACGGATCTGTGATACTTCCGGTCGCCACACCAGCATTATCTGGTCGGCAGCCTCTCCTATCTGTCCCGAATCGCGGAGTCGGTTCAGGTTTGGGCGCGGATTGTCACGGTCTCGGCTTAGCTGTGACAGAGCGATAATCCAGATGTCAAGTTCTTTGGCAAGGTTCTTGAGGCGGCGTGACACATCGCCCATAGCCTGCTCCTTATTTGCGGACTTCATGTTGACGTTGAGAATCTGGAGGTAGTCTATTATCGCCCCTTTGATGCCGTGGCGCAACACCATTGTGCGGATAGAAGCCGCTATTTTGTCAAATGAAGATGTTGCGTCATCATCGAAGTAGCAGAGGTGTGAGGGTAGCGAGCCGATTGTCTTGTCAACAGCTTTGAGGCGCGAATCATCCAGCCTATCCTGAAGCATCTCGCGCGAGCCGACACCGGACTGCATCGCCGCTATTCGTGCGGCGAGCTGTATGTTGCTCATCTCCATGGAGTAGAATGCTATGGGGTGTCCGGCATTGATAGCCGACACCGCGAGGGCTGTAGCGAAAGCAGTCTTACCGTTGGAAGTCTCGCCAGCCACCACGATAAAGTCAGTGGGGACGAGTCCGCCTTTAGCGTCGATATGGCGGAATCCGGTTGGTGTGCCGAAGCACTGAGCCGTGTTCTCGCGGTTGCGCTTAATCTGCTGCCTGAGAGTGACAAACACCTCCGAGAGCGTAGATGTGAGCACCGTTGCCGAAGCGAATATGCCGGTGAGCTTTGCCCTTGCCGATTCATAGACCTCCTCAAGGTCGTCCGTTTCCGTAGAGCCCTGCTGTACGAGTGTCTGCCCCAGCTCCCACAGCTTGCGTCGCATATCCAGCTCCTTGAGGCGGTAGGCGTAAGAATCCACCTCGCCGAGGGTGTATTGCTGCGAGATAGAGACAAGCTCATCCATGCCGGTTGCGGCACCTGCTCTGGCGAGTGCCGCCGAGACGGTGATAAGGTTCACGTCCTCGCCCTTGTTGTCGGTAGCTTTGACAGCTTCGAAAATCTCCTGATGTCTGGGGTCATAGAAGCATTCGGGTGTGAGGATGTCGCGGACTTGCGCCAGTTGTCGCGGTGAGGAAAGAATAGTGCCGAGCACCAGAGCCTCAGCGTCTGTGTCGTGGAGGAGGGTATTTATCTCGTGTCCTTGCCTGCTATCCATGATCGTAGTCGGTTAGTGGTTGTAAAAAACGGTTGTATTTCAAATCGCATCTTAGTGCCTGCGTTGTTGAGCTCAATCCAGTAGTTGTAGAACTGCGTGCAATCGTCAGCGGTGAGGGCGCAATCACCGTTGGTGGCGATAATCTCATCAGCGGCTTGTTTTATCTCCTCCCAGAGCTGAGCGCGTCTTTCCTCAACCGGGAGAACAGGAGGTGGCGGCTCTTTCAACGCTTTAGCCCTGATGTGGTTTGTCAGGTGCTTTACCGCGTCCTGCCTGTTCTGATGCCGGTGGTTGTTTAGCTGCCACTCGTTCACGCAGCTCCGAGCCAGCACCCTCATCTGTTCGATAGAGATGTGGAGGTTCATAGCGAATGCTTCAAGCTCGACTCTGCGCTCATCGGCAAAATAGAAATCAAGCAGAGCCTCGAAATCGTCATTTTGGGGGACTTTTTCTTTTACTACGTAGTAGTTTTCTTTTTCGGGGCTCTTTATCTTGTCTATATCTTGTCTTAATATATTGGGTGACGTTTGGGTGTCACGTTTTTGCGATTTGGGTGTCACGTTTGGTGAAGTTTGGTGGTGAGTCTCAAAATTTATGAGGGGAAACTCCGCGTGAGCCCGAGCGGGTCAGGCTTCATGTT
>JAIDQW010000311.1 GCA_029062075.1 Paramuribaculum sp. | reverse complement strand
CAGTCGATTTCCTTTACGCCCTCATACTCGCCTATGCCTACGATTTTTTCGCCAGTGACGGCGATATCGCCCTTATCGGTATTTCAGATTTCGCTCAGAAAGCACTCGGCAATGTTGTTTACGTTGATATGCCGGAAGAGGGTGACGAAGTGGAAGCCGGTGAGGATTTCGGTGCCGTTGAGAGTGTAAAGGCGGCAAGCGATCTCATTTCGCCTGTAACCGGAGAGGTGATTGAAATCAACGAAAAACTTGAGGATAACCCCAGACTCGTAAACGAGGATTGCATGGCTAACTGGATTATCAAGGTTAAGATTTCCGACCCGTCGGAACTTGACGAACTCATGGATGAGGAAGCATACAAGGCTTTCTGTGAAAGCGAAGGCGCTCACTGATTAATCCGGTAATTATGAGTCACCGATATTTTCCCCACACTCAGGCAGATATTGACGCGATGCTTGAGAAATGTGGCGTATCTTCATTAGAGCAACTTTATGCAGATGTGCCGCAGGAACTCCGTCTGAAAAAAGAATATGATCTTCCTCAGGCTCTTACAGAGAAGGAGGTACGCGACTATTTCAATGCCATAGGAGCAAAAAACCGTCAGCTCACATGCTTTGCAGGTGGTGGTTTCTACCATAGATACACCCCTTCCGTTATTCCGGCTATATTGTCTCGCTCGGAATTTCTGACCTCATACACTCCGTATCAGCCTGAGATTTCGCAAGGCACGCTTCAGTACATCTTCGAGTACCAGAGTATGATGACCGAACTCACCGGACTTGATGTCAGCAACGCATCAATGTATGACGGAGCCACTGCCACGGCAGAAGCCATGATGATGAGTATCGCTGCCACACGTAAGCGCGATACTGTGCTTGTTTCATCAACCCTGAATCCCAAGGTTCTTGACGTTGTTAAAACATACGCTCACTATCACAGAGTGAATATTGAAAGCATAGAGGCTTCCGACGGTTGCACTTCATTAGATAATCTTAAAAGCAAGCTCGCATCCGGCAAAGTTGCAGGGGTAATTCTTCCTCAGCCAAACTACTATGGCATAATTGAAGATTTCACCGGTTTTGCAGATTCTATTCACT
>JAIDQW010000310.1:1143-7276 GCA_029062075.1 Paramuribaculum sp. | reverse complement strand
TCGACTATGACCCTCGCACTGAAACAACCCAACAGTTCTTCAAGACAGTGCAGAATAAGATGCATTTTGCCGCTCACGGACACACTGCCGCTGAAGTAATTTACGACAGAGCGAATGCTGAAAACGACTTTATGGGTCTGACTACATGGCGCGGTGCATTACCTACCAAGCAAGAGGTTGAGATTGCTAAGAACTATCTTTCGGAAGAGGAAGTTGATATGCTCAACCGCATTGTCAACCTCTATCTTGACTTTGCCGAACTTCAGGCAAAGAGCCATGTGCCGATGTATATGAAAGATTGGATCAAGAAACTTGATGACTTCCTTACCCTGTCCGGAAAAGAATTGCTCACACATGCAGGAAGCATATCGGCAGAAGTGGCGAAACTGAAAGCCGACACAGAGTATGAGAAATTCCTCGAACGGACCCAATACCAACTCTCCCCGGTCGAAATCCACTTCATCGAAGCCTTTGAAGCCGAGCAAAAGAAACTCCGAGTAGATAAGAAGTAATTAGCAAGAAGTTGATACGGTTTTTCAATGATCGTGAGGTAATGGCGGTCTGGGATGACGAGAACAACTGTTGGTGGTTCTCAGCAACTGATGTTGTGCGAGCAATCAAAAATGAGCCTGACTATACGAAAGCAGGTAACTAATGGCGTTGGTTTAAGCGAAAGTTAAAATTGGATGGCGTTCAGTTCGTGAGTGACACTCACAAACTGAAATTGTCACTTCCGGATAGCAAGCAGTATAATAGCGATGTTCTTTCCGTAGGCGGCGGTATCCATCTCGTAAAGTGTTATCCTATGCTGTGTGCGATTTTTTTATTATCTTCGTGCTCATAAACAAAACTACATTTTTTTATTACAGTGATTCTGAAAAAAATATTGATGCCGGCAGTCATAGCCTTAGGGTGTATAAGCACCAATGCCGACAATCTGGTGATTCTTCACACCAATGATACCCATAGCGCGATTGATCCCCAGAAGGATGGAACCGGGGGGATATTGAGGCGTAAAGTGATAGTGGATAGTGTGCGTAACGCTAATGATAATGTACTTGTGATCGATGCCGGTGATGCCTTGCAGGGTACGCTGTATTTTACTCTGTTTCAGGGGGAGGTGGAGCGCAAGCTGATGGATGCTATGGGCTACGACATTATGATTCTCGGCAACCACGAGTTCGATTCCGGCATTGATGTGCTGCGCGATTATGTGAGTAAGAGCAAAGCGCAATGGCTCACAACCAACTATGATTTGCGTGAAACTCCGCTGGACTCTCTCTTTGTGCCATATATAATAAAGGAATATGGAGGCAAGAAAATAGCTTTTATCGGTATCAATCTCAATCCGGATGGGATGATTTCAGCTGCCAATGCGGTAGGAGTAAAATATCTTGACGGTATAAAAGCGGCTAATTCCACAGCATGGAGCCTGAAGCACAATGACCGTGTGGATATGGTTATAGCCGTTACTCACATCGGGTATAACTCTGAAATAAAACCGGTGGATGTGGATATCGCAGCGGCATCTGAGGATATCGATCTTATCATAGGCGGTCACAGCCACACAAAGATTGACCCTGCTGACAGCGGTACCCCTTCATGGAAAACGGTTAATGCTCTCGGTGACAGCATTCCGGTTGTTCAGACCGGTTCTCTCGGCAGATATGTCGGGGAGATTGATATAAACCTTGACAATATGGGTGTGTCATACAGGCTTATTCCGGTAAACAGCCGTCTTGACAATAATATTGAAAAGGATTTTGCGGCAATACTGTCTCCATACCGCCACAGTGTTGATTCCATACTCCGTATAAAGGTTGGCAAAGCAGCCGAACCACTTCTGAAAGCGGATTTCAGTCTGGTGAATCTTGTCTCCGATATGGTTAAAGAGATTGGTGAGAATCTGAATGGTGCCGCTGTTGACCTCGCTGTGATGAACAAGGGTGGTATTCGCTGCGATGTGCCCTCAGGCGAAATTACAAGAGGGCTGATGATGCAGATGATGCCGTTTGATAACAGAGTAGTAATACTTGACATTACGGGGAGAGACCTTGCCGAAGCCTTTGATGTGATGTCGGGACGTCTTGGCGACGGAATAAGCGGAGGTTATGCCGAGTTTGATAATGAAACTCTCAAATGCACCCGTATTCTTATCGGTGGTAAAGAGCTTGATCCGGAAAGGGTTTATCGTATAGCAACAATTGATTATCTCGCCACCGGCGGAGATTATATGAAATCGTTTAAGAACGGCAAAGAGGTGGCAAGGAGCAATAACATTCTCTATGATGATATGATAAACTGTTTATTGAACGGTTCACTTAAGGGCAAAAAACTGAAAGGGGACAAAACACTAAGAATGGTAGGAAAAATACAGTGATGAGGTTGAAAAAGATTATCTCGGCGGCAGTTGTCTTACTGTTTCTCAGCGCGCCGACATTCATAGCACCGGCATTTACACCGGAGGCGTCAGCTAATAAAAAGCCGGCTCTGGTTCATGGCAGAGAAGCGGTGCAGTGGGCTGATTCCGTGATGGGAACTTTATCTCTGCGTCAGAAAGTTGGGCAGCTTTTTGTCCCAAGACTCGATGTTTTTGATAATCCCGCGGGACATGTCGCACTGAAAAAAATGGTTACAACCGGCGAAGTCGGCGGATTTCTGCTCGGCAAAGGCACTGTTGCGGGCTACACTTCTCTAATCAAGGGTGCTCAGGAGGCGGCTAAGATACCCCTGATGGTTACTCTTGACGGTGAGTGGGGGCTTGCCATGCGTCTTACAGATGCTCCGCGATTCCCTTATAACATGGGGCTCGGGGCGATTTCCGACCCTCAGTTGCTCTATGATTACGGGCGCGAGGTTGCCCGCGAGTGTCGTGAAGTTGGCATTACAGTAAATTTCGCTCCGGTTCTTGATGTCAATTCCAACCCGGCTAATCCGGTGATAGGCTACCGCTCTTTTGGTGAAAATCCGCAGAGGGTTGCGGCTCTCGGGCTGGCCTTCTCCCGGGGGCTTGAAGATGGGGGAGTAATGGCTGTAGGCAAACATTTTCCGGGACATGGTGACACTTCCGTTGACAGCCATAAGGCACTCCCTACCGTTGATCATACGTCAGAACAACTGCAAAACGTTGATCTCGTGCCGTTCCGTGATTTTATTGACAACGGGCTTGGCGGTATCATGGTGGGGCACCTTAAAGTACCGGTACTTGATGCCTCAGGAACACCCGCCTCACTATCTCACAAGGTGTCAACAGACTTACTCAAAAAACAGTTGGGCTTTGAGGGACTGGTGTTTACAGATGCGCTTGCCATGAAAGGTGCTGTGACAAAATCCGGGGAGAATAATTGTGTGGCTGCTCTGAAGGCTGGAGCGGACGTTCTTCTCGGCAGCGGTGCACCCTATACCGACATTGAAGCTGTTGTGGCTGCTGTGAAGTCAGGTAAGATATCCGAGGAGAGAGTAAACGAAAGTTGTAAGAAAATTCTGATGTCAAAATATCAGCTCGGTCTGTCAAAGAAACCCTCGATAGCTGCGGCAGGAGTAACCAAGCGTGTCAACTCGTCTCAGTCAGCCGTTGTAAATGAGCGTCTTGCCAAGGGGAGTATTACAATTGTAAAGGATGCTGACAGGTTGCTGCCTATAGGCAATCTGGGCAAGAGTGATATTGCTGTGGTGAGCATAGGTGCGCCTAAAGCTAATGACTTTTCAACCTACTGCGCAAAATATGCCAAAGTAACTGAGTACTCGGTAGGGCAGAATGGTCTCACCCAGAGTCAGCTGGCAGAAATATCCGGTGCTGATGTCATTATAATAGGTGTTTTCAGCAATAGTTCGTGGGCAGCTCAGGCATTCGCCTCGCTCGCTTCGAAAAATTCCACTGTCGGCGTGCTGTTCATGAACCCTTACAAAATGGCAGCACTTAAAACCGGTATAGCCAAAGTCGGTGCTTTTGTCGCCGCGTATGATGACACTCCTGCGTTGCGGAAAGCGGCAGCGGAGGCTCTGTTCGGCGGAATTGATGTTACCGGCAGATTCCCTGTAAATGTTGCCGGCGTAGCAAAGGAGGGTGAAGGTATAAGCATTTCCAAGAGCCGTCTCGGATATTCCATACCTCTGGATAAAGGTTTTGCACCTGATTTTGAGAAGAAAATCGACTCGGTGGCAACTGTCTGTCTCGCTGCGGGAGCCTTTCCTGGCTGCCAGGTACTTATAGCTAAGGACGGAGAGGTAGTTCTGGAAAAAAGTTATGGCAAACTGGAAAAAGGAGGCTCCGCAGCTGTTACAAATGCTTCACTTTACGACATTGCTTCAATGACTAAGGCAACCGCCACAGCTGCCGGAATTATGGCTGCCTACGATGAGGGGCTGTTTAGGCTTGATGATAAAGTGTCTAAGCATATCCCGGCACTGAAAGGTACTGACAAGGAGAATATTACCATAAGAGAGCTGCTGTATCACGAGAGTGGAATGCCGGCAACTCTTAATATGAATAAGGTGATGATGGATGAGAACAGCTACAGCGGTGCGCTAACAAGCCGCAGGGCAAAGGCTCCTTACACAGTGAAGATTGCTCCGGGAGTATATGTCCACTCTTCTGCCCGCAAGCGAAAGGATATTCTGTCAACAGCCCGGAATGATAAGCACGATATTGAAATGGCTAAGGGCATGTTTGTTGGAACTGACACTCAAGATACTATTATGAACAGGATTCATAATATCGGACTGAGGGCTTCAAAAAAGTATCTCTATAGCTGCCTCAATTTCTGCTTGCTGAAGGAGATGGAGGAAAATCTTACCGGTGTAGATCACGAACATAGCCTTAAAAAAAAAAAAAAATTACCGCTGGGGGCCTATAACACCTGTTTCCGCCCTTTAGAGAGCCATAATGTGTCTGAAATAGCGGCTACCGAGTATGACGGTTTTCTTAGAAAACAGACTCTTAAGGGATATGTACATGATGAACTCGCCGCTTTCAGCGGTGGGGTGCAGGGCAATGCCGGACTCTTTTCTACCGCCTCGGATATCGCTAAATATGCGCAGATGTTGCTTCAGGGAGGGAAATATGGCTCGGATCAGATTCTTAAGGAGGAGACAGTCAGGCTCTTCACAACCAGCCG
The DNA here is from genome assembly GCA_029062075.1 of Paramuribaculum sp. Lineage (GTDB taxonomy): Bacteria > Bacteroidota > Bacteroidia > Bacteroidales > Muribaculaceae > Paramuribaculum. The sequence continues at coordinate 2,159 of JAIDQW010000310.1, read as the reverse complement.
CGGCAAGAGCGGAAGAAGAGCCCTCGCTTTTGACCTTGCGAGCGGTCTGCGCAGTCTGGACGAAAGCGGCACCTCTCTCTCAACTTATGGTCATACAGGCTTTACGGGCACATGCTTCTGGATTGACCCGTCTGAAAAAATCATTTTCGTGTTTCTGAGCAACAGGGTCAATCCGTCGCGCAACAACAGTGCTTTCTCAAATCATAATCCGAGAGGGGAGATGCTACGCGCGGTTTACTCCTCTATGCGATAATAAAAAAGGCAGCGATGCGTCACACATTGCTGCCTCGGTATGAAAAAGTTATATATTTATTTAGTAATTATTTTTTATTTAAGCCGGGAAGCGTTGATGGATCCCATCGATGTCTTTGACAGTTTCTTGGTGGTGCATGACCCTGAGAGGGTAAGAGATGCAACGGAACTTGACTCTCCGGTGACTGTTTCGGCATTGATGCCGGTGATTGTAAGGCTCGCTGCTGACGAGGACTCGGCCTCAATGGTTTTGGCTTTGCAGGAGCGTATTGTTCCTGACGAAGCTGATGAACATTCAATGTCAAGTTTGTTGCAGTTTATTGCTTCTGCTGTAAAGGAAGCCGCGCTGGATACTTCAATTTCCACCTTGCTGGAAGGCAAGGACAAAGGACCCTTTATTTTAATAGAGGCAGCGGAATTCGCCTCAAAATCATTAACCGCCGGAGCAGTTACGATAACAGTGACCCTCTCATCTCTTTTCATATTCGTGGCACCGCTGAAATCAGTAACAAGTTTACTGCCCTTAATCCTGACATCAACCTTGTCCTTGATGCGTTTGGGGGCAATGACTGTCACTGAGGTGTTCTGATCCTGTGTATATACCACTTTGAATGCTTTGTTCGCTTCAATCGAGGTCACCTTCTGGGCGGGAACTGTAAACTTAACCATCTCCGGCTTGGCGGCAAGCATGGTAATGGCAGAGGAGAAAAGGAGAAGAGTAAGAATTAATTTTTTCATGATTGCTTTCGTTTTATTAATTAGAC
>JAIDQW010000310.1:0-1133 GCA_029062075.1 Paramuribaculum sp. | reverse complement strand
TCACAAGAAGGAGCTAAAGTTACATTGGCTTCAGTCATTTAATTTTTTTTAGTAATTTAGCCCAAAATCATTATCATGAAAAAGTTTTTCATCCTTTTGCTGAGCGTTCTTGCTCTTAAGCTTGCTGCTAATCCCATAGACAGCCTCGCATATCGCGTGACGGAGGGTACCTCCGCCGGACGCATAGTGTTTAATGAGATTCCTGACGATGAGGATTTCTTCGAAATAAAAGCATCTGACGGTAAGGTACTTATAGAGGGCAATAACCCTGTAAGTCTTGCCACCGGGTTAAACTGGTATCTGAAATATGTCGCCGGAATCCACATTTCCTGGAATAATCTTACGCAACCTTTGCCGGAGCAGTTGCCACTTCCGTCTGAGACGATTAGAAAAAATGCTAAAGTTGCCAGACGCTACTATCTCAACTATTGCACATTCTCCTACTCCATGCCCTTCTGGGATGAGGATCGGTGGATGAAGGAGATTGACTGGATGGCTCTCCACGGTATCAATATGCCTTTGAGTCTCACAGGTGTTGAAACCGTGTGGCGCAATCTGTTGCGGCGGCTCGGCTACGATGATAAGGAGATAGGTGAATTTATATCAGGACCGGGATATTTCGCCTGGTGGCAGATGAATAACCTCGAAGGGTGGGGCGGACCTCTGCCTGATGAATGGTATGCCAATCAGGAAAAGTTGCAGAAAAAAATAGTGGAGAGGATGAAATCGCTTGGCATAGAGCCGGTTTTGCCGGGATATGCCGGTATGGTGCCTCGTAACATAGGTGATAAGCTGGGATATAAGGTAGATGATCCCGGACTTTGGTGCGGATTCTCGCGTCCGGCGTTCCTATCACCTGAAGATGAGCATTTCGACAGTATAGCCGACCTTTACTATGAGGAGCTGGCAAATCTCTATGGAACATCTGCCTACTACAGCATGGACCCGTTTCACGAAGGGGGAAGCACTCAGGGGGTAAATCTGCCTGATGCCGGTGCCAAGCTGATGAACGCCATGAAACGTGCCAACCCCGATGCCAAGTGGGTGATTCAGAGCTGGCAGAGAAATCCTATTCCCGATATGATTGACACTCTTGATGCCGGAGATTTGGTAGTTCTTGACCTGTATAGCGA
>JAIDQW010000031.1 GCA_029062075.1 Paramuribaculum sp. | reverse complement strand
CAATATAAACAGCAGATGGAAGAACTCGCCGGAAACTTTGAAGTGTCGGACGCTAAAGCTGAAAACAAGATATATATTAAGGCAGTCGGTGTTGGCGGCGGTGGTGGTAATGCCGTGAACTACATGTACCGTCAGGGAATCAAAAATGTAGCTTTTGCAGTCGTAAATACCGACAGGCAGGCGCTCGATTCCTCTCCGGTGCCCACTAAAATTACAATCGGCTCCGGATTGGGTGCCGGCAACAAGCCTCATGTAGCTAAGGAAGCCGCTGAAAAGGACATTGAAAAGATTCAGTCTCTTTTTGAGGATAATACGCAGATGGTGTTTATCACCGCTACACTCGGAGGCGGTACCGGCACCGGTGCGGGACCCGTTGTGGCGAAAATCGCCAAGGAAAAGGGACTTCTCACAGTGGGCATCGTAACTATACCTTTCTATTTTGAAGGCGATTCCAAAATCATGAAAGCCCTTGAGGGTGTGGATGAGATGGCTAAATACGTTGATGCACTGTTGATTATAAATAACGACAGGCTACTTGATATCTATGCCGACTGCACCTTCTTCAACGGACTTGCCAAGAGCGATGAAACCCTCTCTACAGCCGCACGCTCTATCTCGGAAATCATTACCTCGGAAGGACACATGAACCTCGACTTCAAGGATGTGGAAACAACCTTGAAAAACGGTGGTGCCGCAATTATCAGTACCGGCTACGGTGAAGGACCCGACCGTGTCCGTCAGGCTATTGACGATGCGCTCAACTCACCTCTGCTTGAAAACCGCGATATTTTGAGCGCGAAGCGACTCCTGTTTAATATATATTTCTCTGAAAAGGCTGAAAACGAGTTCAAGATGGGAGAAATGCAGGAGTTCACCAAATTCGTCAAGAGCATCGACTCCAAAGTGGACGTTATCTGGGGTGCGAGTGTTGACAATGAACTGGGCGAAAAAGTGAAAATTTCGCTCCTCGCTTCAGGCTTCGAACTCAACAACCAGCAGGAAATCAGACATGATGCTCACGAAGCGGCGGAACCGAAACCGGAGCAGACCTCAGGTAACACTGCCTCTCAGGATATTATTCGTGATAAATACGGATCGAAGGTCGATGACTACAACACAAACTACATAATCCTGACTCCTTCACAGATGGACGATGACAATGTTATCGAAATTCTTGAAAGCAGTCCGGCATACAACCGTGAGAAGAAAATTGTTGAAAGCCTGAAAAATGCTGACAACAATATACCACTTACAATTCCCACAAACTCAAATCATACCAAATCAGGGAATATCGAAATAGAATTTTAGAAAATAAAAAAAACCGGCGTAAGCCGGTTTTTTTGTCTCTTGAAATAATCAGTTATCAAATAGCTTTGGTTGCACGCTCAGCTATCTGCTCTGCGGTAAGACCACAGGCGCGCTGCACCTCGCTCGCGTTGAAGCGGTTAAGGAATTCCTTCGGCAATCCTAAATTCACAACCTTAACCGGTGATTCGCCGAGATAGGACGCAACCTTCTGACCATAACCGCCGTCAATGATACCGTCCTCTGCGGTTATCACCACATCATAGTCCTTGAGTGAGTCAAGAGCGGCTGTGTCAAGAACCGATACATTACGGGGATTGATAACGGTTGCCGAGATTCCTTTGGCTTCAAGTTTCTCTGCGGCTTCTTTCATCACCGGCAGGAATGTGCCTACACCTATCAGAGCCACTTTGCTCCCTTTGCGCACGAATTCATATTCTGCACGGCTGTAGTCCTCAAGGAGAGCGGCATCAGGATTGCTCACCACTGCACCGCCGGGCTGACGTACTACAACCGGGGTCTTGGTCTGGGTAATAGCCCAGCGAAGCATTGACAGATACTCCTCTTTGCTTGTCGGAGTCAGAACAAGCAGACCGGGGATATTGCTCAGAAGTCCGAGGTCAAAAAAGCCCAGGTGAGTCTCATCGTTCATGCCGAACATTGAACCGTAAACAACATTGAACACTGCCGGCTGGCGGTTAAGCGCGGCATCCTGACTGAACTGATCGTATGCGCGCTGAAGGAAAGTGCTCACCACTCCGAAAACAGGGCGCACTCCGCCAGCTGCCATTCCGGCGGCAAGATCTACAGCCTGCTGCTCGGCTATGCCTACATCCACAAACTGCTTGCCTGCCTGCAATCTACGGTCCTTGGAAAAACCTATTGCACCGGGAGTGCCGGCGGTTATAACGGCAACATGTGGATTCTTTGACATCTGCTCAAGCATCTCCTTTGCAAAAATATCTGTGTAATCTTCGCCTGAGTCGCTCACAAGAAGTTTGCCTGTCTCGGGGTCAAAAGGCATGCTCCAGTGAAATTTCTCCTTGTTTTCCTCAGCAACCTTAAGTCCCAGTCCCTTAAATGTGTTGATATGAACAACTACCGGGCGGTCCGTATCCTTCACCGAGCGGAACATATCTATCAGTGCTTTCAGGTCATTGCCCGCATGAACATAGCGGTAGGCGTAGCCGAAAGAACGGAACAGATTCGGCTCTCCCTCACCTTTGGTGTTTCGCAGCATGCGCAAGTCGGCGTAAATGCCGCCGTGATTCTCGGCTATGCTCATATCATTGTCATTCACAACAACGATGAAGTTGCTGCCCAGGGTAGCTCCGAAGTCAAGACCCTCGAATGCCACACCGCCGCCAAGAGAACCATCCCCAATCACAGCAACTACATTCTCCTTGCCACCGCGCAAATCTCTGGCTTTCGCAAGACCGCTCGCAAGTGAGATAGCCGATGATGTGTGACCCAGTGAAAATAGGTCATATTTGCTTTCTAGTGGGTTGGTGTAGCCGGTAACGTCATCATAGTGAGCTATATCGGTAAATGCGCTCATTCTGCCTGTAATCATTTTATGAGGATAGGTCTGGTGGGACACATCAAACACTATCTTATCGTTTGGAGTGTCAAACACATAATGCAGGGCTAATAC
>JAIDQW010000309.1 GCA_029062075.1 Paramuribaculum sp. | reverse complement strand
GCAACGTGGCGTTATCATTATACCGAAATCTGTCCATATCAAGCGTATGGAGCAGAATTTCAATATCCTCGATTTCCCACTTAGCGACGAGGATATGGCTGAGATTGCAAAGATCGACACCGGCAAGAGCCTTTTCTTCGACCATCACGATGGTGAAGTGACCAAGATGTTTATGGGTTGGCGATAAATGTATTGCTTAGCCTTTTGCACCAGCAGTACGGAATCTCATTGGCGACACACCGATATGCTTCACGCAGAAACGGCTGAAATAACTCAATGATGAGAAATTCATTTCATCGGCAATCTGAGAAACAGACATATTGCTGTTTTTAAGATATTCCAGTGCAATGGCCGTCGCGGCATTGTAAATATGAGTGGAGACGCTTGTCCCTGTCACACGCTTTATCGTATCCGACAGATATTTAGGAGTTACATGAAGCTGCTCTGCATAGTGAGACACCTCTCTTTGAGTTTTCGGTCTCCCTCCATCAATCAGCGTGAAGAATTGAGTGGTAATATATCCCACACGGTCAGTGGTCAGGATATTGTCGTTTGTCTTTGCATGAAAGTCAAACAGATCATAAATCATTGTCTGTAAAAGACTTCCCATCAATTCCTCATAGAAGCGATGGTCAATATTGTCTATGCGGTTCCTGATATTGGCAAGGTCACTCCTGAAGCGTGATGCGTCTATCTCATCAACCTTGATAATCGGATTGTCAAACAGGCTGACACTACCCTGAATAGAGTAATTATTGGCAGGAAGGAGATTGTGAAGGAATTTGCCGGGAGCAGCAATGTATTCACATTTGCAGTTGCCGTCAGGCTTAATATCGGTGATCAATTGAGGACGCGTAATCACGGCTATGTCGTTTTTACTCATTGTGAATATGCGGTCGTTGTATCTAAAACTACACCCACCTTCCGTGCATATAAGATGCACAATGCAGTCATAAAACGCCGGTGAGTTTATCAGACTCAACTCCTCGGAGAAAACAATCAATTCATGCAGATGCTTTGCCATGTTGCAAATTTAGTTTATAATGAGGATTATATAGCTTTTTTGTTTCACAAAACACTATTTTTACCTCCGCGTGAGGAAATTGTGTAAATATTCAGGTGATTTGTATTAGCAATATTGCCTTTTTCTTGCTTAAATTTGCAGTTTGGTAAGCTCGGGACATTAAGTCTGTATTCTTAATATCAATATGTTAAAACGAATCCGAATAACCTTAGCCGTGATCTTCCTTGTGATGATTACGCTCCTGTTCCTTGATTTTACAGGGACTGTTCAACGATGGTTTGGTTGGATGGCAAAAATCCAGTTCCTGCCGTCGCTACTCGCATTGAATGTAGGTGTCATTATCTTCCTTGTGGCGATGACTCTGCTTTTAGGTCGTGTATATTGCTCGATAATTTGTCCGTTAGGAGTAATGCAGGATTGCTTCGCCGGGATAGGTAAAAAAGTAAAGCGCAACCGCTACAGCTATTCCAAACCGTTGAATATCCTCCGATACACAATGCTCGGACTGATGATTCTTGCTATCATATTCGGAATAGGCTCTTTTGTTGCGTTGCTTGCTCCGTACAGTGCGTATGGACGCATAGCACAAGGACTCCTTGCCCCGGTGTGGCAGTGGTGCAATAATCTGATTGCGAAGTGGGCGGAAGCTCATGAAAATTACACTTTCTATACGGTGGATATCTGGCTTAAGGGAGGAATAACTCTGGGAGTGGCGGTGGTTACTCTTGTGGTTCTCGGTTTCCTTGCCTACAGAAATGGCAGAACTTATTGCAACACTATCTGCCCGGTAGGCACAGTGCTGGGTTTCCTGTCTCGTTTCTCATTGCTGAAACCGGTTATTGACACTTCTAAATGTAACAGTTGCGGATTGTGTGCACGAAATTGCAAGGCTGCCTGCATCAACAGCAAGGAGCATACTATTGACTATTCGCGGTGCGTTGCCTGCATGGATTGCATCAATAAATGTAATAAGGGTGCCATATCATACACATACCGTAAGTCGGTGAATAATAATGCAGTAGAAGCGGATGGCTCGCGCAGGCAATTTCTTGCGGTTTCTGCACTGGTTGCATCTACAGCCGCCTTACATGCTAAGGAGAAAACGGTGGATGGAGGTCTGGCAACTATTCTGGATAAAAAGATTCCAAACCGTAAGACCAGAATAGTTCCTCCGGGGGCGGTAAGTATAGCAAATCTTGAATCACATTGCACCGCCTGTCAGCTGTGTGTATCGGCATGTCCGAATGGAGTGCTCCGTCCCTCTGCCGAAATAGACTCACTGATGCAGCCGGAGTCGTCATACGAGCGCGGTTATTGCCGCCCTGAGTGTACCCGTTGCTCCGAAGTCTGTCCGGCAGGAGCTATCCGCCCGATTACCCGTGCAGACAAGTCTTCAGTTCAGATCGGTCATGCTGTGTGGGTCAAGGAGAACTGCATACCGCTCACGGATGGTGTTGCCTGCGGAAACTGTGAGCGTCACTGCCCTGTCGGGGCGATTGCGATGGTTGCCTACGATGCAGAGAATGAGGAATCACCAAAAATTCCGGTTGTAAATACTGAAAAGTGTATCGGATGCGGTGCTTGTGAGAACTTATGTCCATCGCGTCCTTTCAGCGCAATTTATGTTGAGGGGCATGAACGGCACCGTACAATCTAACAGATATTGATATAATGAAAAACCAAGATATAAACCGCCGCGACTTTCTGAAACGTATTGGAATAGGTGCATCACTGACCGGACTCGCATTAGCCGGATGCAAGAAGCCGGCTAAGGAATTGGCAAAGAGTTCATCAGCACTTGCTGAGATTCCAACCGATAAAATGACATATCGCACCAATCCAAAAACCGGTGAGAAGGTTTCAATTCTCGGATATGGATGTATGCGCTGGCCTAATAAGGAAGATAACAGCAACGAGCTCGATCAGGAAGCTATCAACCGACTTGTGGATACCGCTATTGCCCACGGTGTGAACTACTTTGATACATCTCCTGCATATTGTCGTGGTTTGTCGGAACATGCTACCGGCGTTGCGCTGTCACGCCACCCGCGTGATTCCTATTTCATTGCAACGAAAATGTCGAACTTCGCTCAACAGACATGGAGTCGGGAGGCTTCGATAGGAATATACCGGAACTCGCTGAAAGAACTTCAGACAGACCATATTGACTACATGCTTCTGCATGCGATAGGTGTGGGTAACGGTATGGAAGAGTTCAAAGCGAGATTTATTGATAACGGAATCCTTGACTTTCTTTTGGCTGAGCGGGAAGCGGGGAGAATAAAGAACCTCGGATTTTCGTATCACGGTGATATTGCAGTGTTTGACTGGGCTTTGGCTAATCACGATAAATACAAATGGGATTTCGTGCAGATTCAGCTGAATTATCTTGACTGGAAACATGCCAAGGAGCTGAATCCACGCAACACCGACGGCGAATATCTTTATGGAGAACTTGAGAAGCGAGGAATACCGGCTGTAATTATGGAGCCGTTGCTCGGCGGACGACTCTCAAATGTGCCTGACCATATTGCCACACGCCTCAAACAGAGAGAGCCAGAAAACAGCGTGGCTTCATGGGCTTTCCGCTATGCGGGTTCTCATCCGGGAGTCCTGACAGTGTTGAGCGGAATGACCTATATGGAGCACCTTGAAGATAATTTACGCACATATTGTCCGCTAAAGCCTCTTACAGAGGAGGAAACACAGTTTCTTTATGACACTGCCGACCTGATGGTGCAGTATCCCACAGTGGCTTGTAACGACTGCAAGTACTGTATGCCTTGCCCGTATGGAATTGACATACCGGCTATTCTTCTGCACTACAACAAGTGTGTCAATCAGGGAAATGTAGCGGAAAGCAGCCAGTCGCCCAATTATGCCGATGCGCGCCGTGCGTTTCTTGTGGGCTATGACCGGTCTGTGCCTAAATTGCGTCAGGCGAGCCATTGCATAGGTTGCAATCAGTGCTCTCCTCATTGTCCCCAGTCAATCAATATTCCTAAGGAACTGCATCGTATAGACCAGTACGTTGAGGCATTGAAGCAGAACACGATATAATATGGAGATAGCCGCACTTATCGAGACATTGCATAAAGGGAATTTTTCCTGCGTGATATATAATCACGGAGCCATTATGGATTGCAGGGAGCGCGGAGTCAAAGACCTGCTTTATATTTTGAATACATGCCCCGCGACTCTGAATGGTGCTATTGTTGCGGATAAAGTTGTCGGAAAAGGCGCCGCCGCTATCATGATTGTAGGGGGTGTCAGAAAGATTCATGCTGAAGTGCTGAGTAAACCGGCATTGAATCTTCTGAGTTCCACAGATATTATTGTTTCTTACGCAGAACTGGTTGAAAACATCATCAACCGCAGCGGAACAGGTATCTGTCCGATCGAAGAACTTTGCAAGGAATGCCGGACTGCTGAGGAATGCATTCCATTCATAAATCAATTCGTAGAATCACAAAACAAGTAGAATATGCAGACCGCTCTCAGACTACACACATTGCCGTTTAACAGTATTAAGACATATTCCACGGCTTTACTTTTCATTCTGGGCAATATAATTTTGCCTCAACTATTTCATCTTGTGCCACAAGGCGGAATCACCTGGCTGCCGATTTACTTTTTCACTTTAATAGGAGCCTATAAATACGGCTGGCGTGTAGGACTGCTTACAGCATTGGTGTCTCCGATAGCCAACGCGCTTCTGTTCGGCATGCCTTCAGTAGCCGGTCTGCCGGCAATTATTCTCAAATCCGTTTTACTGGCTGCCTTTGCCGGATATGCCGCTTATCACTTCAAAAAGGTGTCATTGGCAGTTCTTGCTGCCGTAATACTCTCTTATCAGTTTGTAGGAACACTCGGCGAATGGCTCATAAAGGGTGATTTTTTTATAGCCTGTCAGGACTTCAGAATCGGTATTCCCGGCATGTTGCTTCAATTATTTGGTGCCCGGGCAATTATTATAATCATTCAATCGGGTGAAGACCGAGGGTAGCTGCTCTGGCAATAACGAAGTCGAGCGCAGCCCGGCGGTCATTGGGGATAATGCCGTCTAAAATCGCATCTTTCACGGCAATCTTGAGCTGTCCGACAACGGGTGAGGGCTGAAGTCCGAACATGGTCATGATTTCCTGACCGTCAACGGGCGGCTGGAAGTTACGGATGTGGTCTTTCTCTTCAAGCTCAATCATTTTTTGACGCACATGGGCGAAGTTCTCGAGGTGTCTTTTAACCTTTTCGGCATTTTTTGAGGTAATGTCGGCTTCGCAGAGGGTCATGAGGTCGGAAATGTCATCTCCGGCATCATGGATGAGGCGGCGCACGGCACTGTCGGTCACTTCGTCTTCCACAAGGGCAATAGGGCGCATGTGCAGTTCTACGAGTTTAGCCACATATTTCATCTTGTCGTTGAGGGGGAGCTTCATAGTGCGGAAAATACGCGGCACCATCTTTGCTCCGATGAAGTTATGGTTGTGGAAAGTCCAGCCTATGTTTTCATCCCAGCGTTTGGTGACAGGTTTGGCTATGTCGTGCATGAGCGCTGCCCATCTGAGCCATACATCGGTGGATTGTGACGCCACTTTGTCGAGCACCGCGAGGGTATGGAAAAAATTATCCTTATGCCCTCTGCCTTTCACAATTTCCACTCCGCGGAGGGCAGACAGTTCCGGAAAAATGAGTTTGAGCAGACCTGAATCGCTGAGGAGTTTCCAGCCTATAGAGGGGATTGGCGATGCCATTATCTTCATGAGCTCGTCTGCAATTCGCTCTTTTGAGATTATAGAGATGCGCTCCGCATTTCGCTGAATGGCACTGAATGTTTCAGGGTATATGTAAAAGTTAAGCTGAGTGGCAAACCTGATAGCGCGCATCATTCTGAGAGGGTCATCGCTGAAGGTTATGTCGGGGTCGAGAGGTGTGCGTATAATTTTCTTATCCATATCATCCAGTCCTCCGAAAAGGTCAACGAGTTCGCCGAAAGAATTTGAATTGACCCTGACAGCGAGTGCATTGACGGTGAAGTCTCGGCGTGAAAGGTCTTCAACGAGTGTACCGTCCTCCACAATGGGCTTGCGGCTGTCACGGGAATATGATTCTTTTCTCGCGCCGACAAATTCCAGCTCAAGGTCTCCTTTCTTAACCTGTGCCGTGCCGAAATTCCTGAAAACGGCGAGGTGGGTTTTCTTGCCGAGTTTAGCCGCGACAGCTTCGGCAACCTCAATGCCGCTCCCGATAGTAACGAAGTCTATATCTTTGGAGTGACGGTTAAGAAAAAGGTCGCGCACATACCCTCCCACGGCATAGCACTCGCGCCCTATTGAGTCAGCGGCTTCTCCAACGAGCCGCACTTCGGGTGTGTCGATCGCGTCAACCTTCATTTTTCAAGGCTAATGAGTTCTTCGGGGGCGCAAGTGATACGCTCCATTCCCGACTGTGTAACAATATAAGTGTTTTCGATTCCTACGGCACCGACTCCCGGTATTACGAATTTGGGCTCGACCGCAATAGCGTTTCCGGCACAGAGAATATCCTTGCTTCTCGGCGCGAGTACCGGCATCTCGTTAATCTCGATACCGACTCCGTGTCCCACAAATCCGGCTTTCTGTGCGTGTCCCATAAAATATCGTTCGAGTCCGGCATCCTTAGCCATAGACTCGGCGAGGTGGTAAAGCTCTTTTGCAGGAGTGCCGGGTTTTCCTGCGCGAGCAATTGCGGCACAAATATCAATGGATACCTGATGTGCTTTTTCAGCAAGTTCATCCACTGTAGTAACCGCAAAAGTGCGGGTCATATCGGTCATATATCCGGTATAGTTGCCGTTGGCATCCACCATTACCGAGTATCCGGGGCGTATGACTGTGCCGTTGCAGCCAACGGGGAGTGAGGGGTCCAGACCGGCTCCTCCCATAGCGAAATCGTAAGGGGTGGGGTTATCGGCATTGTCTCCTACAAGGATGTTTGCCATGTATAGCTCCATTGAGTCACCTGAAATGCGGAACTGACCGAGGCAACCTTCGAGGCGGCTCGCTTTTTCAATTTCCACCTGAAGCTCAAGGTCAGTCATCCCGGCGCGATATAATTTGGGGATATAGCGATAGACGCGCTCCTGCTTTTCGCCCGAGATTTTCATGAGGTTTATTTCAGCGGGAGTCTTGACGGAACGGGCTATTCGCATTACAGCCGAGCCGTTGACAATCTGCGATCCCGGGAAAATCGCTACAAGACGCTGAACGGTTGAGTAAGCAGTGATGTCCAGTTCCAAAGCGAGAGTTTCAGGAATATTCAGACCGATAGACTCTGCAATCTGCTCAGGTTTTCTGATATATACCACTCCATCGCCGGAAAGCCCGACCGGACGGCGGACAAAGAAAATGACGGGTCCTTCAAGCGGAATATAAATCTGTCCGGCAAAAACTCGCCCTGTGATATAAAATATATTAGCGTTGTCGGTGATGAGAATTGCCTTGGCACCGGTAGGGGCGAGTGCAGCGCGAATTTTTCCAATTCTAACAGAATGTTCCTGGGAGTCAATTAATATAAGTGGTGTCATGAGCGATCTTTAAGAAAAAAGTTAGCGATATCTTCAAATGAATCAGCCTTGAAGTCAGCATCCGGTGCCGTGCCGAATCCATATTGAGCAAGCATCATGGGTATTCCGGCGGCATGGGCGGATCTGCAGTCGCCTGCAGTGTCTCCAATATAAACAGGGTGGTGGAGTTGATAACTATCCATCAGGAGCCTTATATTTCCATCCTTTGGCAATAGAGTCTGACCATAGGATAGAGTGTCAGTGAAAAAAGGCTTCAATCCGGTGTATTCTAAGAAATTAGGCAATCCGAGAACACCGCAATTACTCACCATGAAAAGCCTGTAACGCTCCGCAAGACGTGGAATATACTCCCTTACTCCCGGATATAGCGTGCCTCCGAGCGAAGACATCATATTATCCTCGTTTTCAGCAAGACGTTTAAGGAACGGCCCGGCAATTTCAGGTTTACCGACAATCACTTCATAGATCCTGTCAATAGGGAGCCCCATGCATTCAATGAGCTGCTGACGGCTAACCGTGCAATCCATATTCATGTCTGCAAAAGTGACGTCCCATACCTTTGCATAGGAATCAACGGCATCCCATAGAGTACCGTCCATGTCAAATATCAGTGAATCGAATTCAGACATAGGGAAATCAATATTGCGGTATCAGCCCGATCTGCTCTATACCCTTTACAGTGTCAACGCGGAGTATATGGCGAATGTTTAACCGGGTGTTCGGTGTGATATCAAACGGCACCGGTGCCGCAATCTGGTAAGAAGCACCTATACCTTTTCCGTACCACCTGCCGTAAATGTCGCAAAGTTCAATGTTAACCGAGTCGATATGCGCTGAATCAGATATCTCAATCCAGATGTTTTTGTAAGGATATGAATCATTGTGGCGCAGAGCGATTATCATACCGGACGAAATGCAGCTGTCGGTAGTGAACGAGATAGTGTCGCCATACGCCCATCCGTCAGGGTCAATATCCTCAAATCCGCTGTAGTAGCCGGCGGAAGAACAAGCGGTGAGTATAGTGGTGAAAATCGCTATAACGAAAGGTTTAATCGGCATCCTTGTCGTTTTGGTTCAACATTCTTTTACTCGGTGACGCAGCGGGCTGTATGTCACGGATAGCATTTCTTCCCTCTCCGGGTGCTTCATTGTCGGGTGTGTCACCCGGTTTCAGCCTACGGTCACGCCTGTTGTTTCTATCTTTTCTGTTCTGGCGCTGGTTATCCTTTTTATCGGCAGGTTTGTCCATCTGATCCTCCTGATTCTGATTAGAGTCAGATTGCTGCTTATTCTGCTGCCTGTTCTGTTTCTTTTTCTTCTTTTTCTTGTCGAAACGAGTTATATCCTGTCCAAGAATATCGTTATATTGCTTTTTGTCCTGGCGGTTATCTTCCCCGTCTCTCAGTAGTGAGAGCGGTTTTTCTCCTTTTTTGTTGAGCGCAATAATTTCAAATGCCCTCGGTGCATCGATTGTCACCAGATTAGCAGCAATATTCTTGTCGGTAGAATATGTTATTTCCCGCTTAAAAATGTCGTACTTGAAATGATAGTATGTGGCGTCGGCTGTTTCGAGCCTGATTTCCTTTGACGGCATTTTCTTGACGCTCTCCACATAGGTATCCACTTCAAAATTGATGCAGCATTTGAGCTTGGCGCACTGTCCGGCAAGTTTCTGAGGATTAAGCGATATGTCCTGAAAACGTGCAGCCGCTGTACCCACCGACACGAAGTTTGTCATCCAGCTGGCGCAGCAGAGCGGTCTTCCGCAGGGTCCTATACCGCCGATTCTGCCGGCTTCCTGCCTTGCACCGATCTGCTTCATCTCAATTCTCACCTTGAAAGTGTCGGCAAGAACTTTGATGAGCTGTCGGAAATCCACACGCTCATCGGCGATATAGTAAAAGATAGCTTTGTTGCCGTCTCCCTGATATTCAACATCACCGATTTTCATGTTGAGGTTCAGATCCTCGGCAATTTTTCTGGCGCGAATCATGGTGTCGTTTTCCCGAGCCTTCGCCTCATTATATTTCTCAAGGTCTCCAGGCTTAGCTTTGCGGAATACTCTTTTGAGTTCTGTGCCGGGCTTCACTCCGGCTTTTTTCATCTGGAGAGCCACAAGCTGTCCGGTGAGAGTGACTTCACCAATGTCGTGTCCAGGTGATGCCTCCACAGCTACAAGGTCACCGATGGCGAGGTCAAGCCCTATTGAATTTTTGTAAAATCCCTTTCTGGTGTTTTTGAACTGTACCTCCACGAGGTCGCTTTTAGCCATTCCTCCGGGCACATCCGCGAGCCAGTCGAAGCAATGGAGCTTACCTCTTGGTGCTTCGCCGGAAATTCTGCAACAGCCGGGGCGTTTTTTCTGTTCAGCAGAGTCCTCGTTGTTAAGGTCCTTATCCATGGCGGTTGCGGTTGAAATTATTTAGCGAAGCTGACAGAACGGGTCTCTCGGATAACAGTTATCTTGACCTGTCCCGGATATGTCATTTCATCCTGAATTCTCTTGGCAATCTCAGCGGAGAGTTTTTCTGTTTCAACATCGTCAATCTTGTCGGCACCGACAATCACGCGGAGTTCTCTACCAGCCTGAATAGCATAAGTCTTTATAACTCCGGGATAAGAGAGGGCGAGCTGCTCAAGGTCGTTAAGACGCTTGATGTATGCCTCGACAATTTCTCTACGAGCTCCGGGGCGTGCACCGGAAATAGCGTCACAAACCTGGACGATAGGAGCAAGAAGGCTTGTTTGTTCAATTTCATCGTGGTGCGCTCCGATAGCGTTGCAAATTTCAGGTTTCTCCTTGTACTTTTCGGCAAGCTTCATACCGAGGAGTGCGTGAGGGAGTTCCGGCTCTTCATCGGGCACTTTGCCTATGTCGTGGAGGAGACCTGCTCTGCGAGCCTTTTTAGGATTAAGACCGAGCTCACTTGCCATAACAGCGCAGAGGTTAGCAGTTTCTCGTGAGTGCTGGAGGAGGTTTTGTCCGTAACTTGAACGGTATTTCATTTTTCCGACGAGTCGGATTAGGTCGGGATGCAAGCCGTGAATTCCGAGGTCAATTGCGGTGCGCTTACCGGTTTCGATGATTTCTTCTTCAATTTGCTTGCGCACTTTGGCAACAACTTCCTCGATGCGCGCGGGGTGAATACGTCCGTCGGCAACGAGCTGATGCAGGGCGAGTCGTGCGATTTCTCTTCGGACAGGGTCGAATCCGGAAAGCACGATAGCTTCCGGGGTGTCGTCCACAATAATCTCTATGCCGGTAGCAGCTTCGAGTGCTCTGATGTTTCTGCCTTCGCGTCCGATGATTCTGCCTTTAATTTCGTCAGAGTCAATCTGGAACACTGTTACGGAGTTTTCTATCGCAGTTTCAGTAGCCACTCTCTGTATGCTCTGCACCACAATTTTCTTGGCTTCCTTGTTGGCGGTCATCTTGGCCTCGTCCATGAT
>JAIDQW010000308.1 GCA_029062075.1 Paramuribaculum sp. | reverse complement strand
TTCACCATAACCGTATCTGTTATGAGCTTGTTTTTTACAAGTGTGGGATTAATACCATATTTATTATAGTAATTCATCACATAGTTTGCGGCGATGAATGCAGGAACATATCCTCGGGTCTCGGCATGGAGATAGGGGTATATCTCCCAGTAATCCTTTTTGCCGCCCCCGGCTCTGCGCAACGCCTTGTTGACATTGCCTGGCCCACAATTATAAGCAGCAATAGCGAGGGACCAATCACCATAGATATCATATAACTGCTTGAGATATCTAACTGCATGGCGAGTAGCCAGACGGGGGTCTCTTCTCTGGTCAACAAGCGAGTTAACTTCCAGCCCTAAACCGGTAGCGGTAGCGGGCATAATCTGCCACAATCCCACTGCACCGGCACGGGATACTGCATTCGGATTGAGAGCACTCTCAATAACCGGAAGGTACTGAAGCTCAAGCGGCAATTTCTCCTTCAGCAGCTCCTCAACAAAAATATTGCCGTAATAATTATTCAGGGCAAGCATATCGGCAACGAGAGTGCGCCTCTTGCCAAGATACATATCTATAAACTTGCCTACAATTGAATTATAAGGCAACTCAATTTCAGCTGGAAGTTTGCTAAGATACTCTTCATACTCCTGAGGGGTACCGGTTCTTGGCGCACCGTTGTCAATAGCCCTACTTGCGTAATGCTTAAGGAAAAAGTTTTCTTCGAGCTCTTTGGTTTTTGTTTCAAAACTTTCGGGAGCTATTACATTATCGTCTTTTATTGAATGTTTTATGTCAAGAATGTTCAAAGCCCTGGCATTCAGCGATAAGCTCATACATCCTAAAGCAATTGAAAGTAGAATCTGGTTGGTTTTCATCATCGCAAGTTTTTCATTTTAAAATCTAAGTGCCCATTGGAGTCCTACTCCCGGGCGATTTCTCTTGTCCGGTATAAAAGCCGGAGCAAGCTCCATTGATAAATCCGGAGAAATATCAAAATGGGCAAGTGATGCATCCACATAGGCATCCACCATTGCCACTATATAGAGTCCTACCATTGATATAATGCATAAATCTCGGTTTCTTCTATAAAAATCCTTTCTCGATTTAAGCACATTGGTCAACCATGACTTATCAAGGCTTTCCTCTTTAATTGTTGATGGAAAAAAATCCATGTAACTTTTGGTAGAAGGATCATTATCCATTATATCTGCGTATGCTCTTGTGTAGTCACGGAGCATAGTGTTATTCCATTGAGTACCGTAGCCAAGTCCCATAAATCCTGCCACAACAAGAGGGAGTTTCCAGTACCTTCTGTTGTAAGCCTGCCCCAGTCCTGGGAAAAGCGCAGACATCCACACAGCCCTAATCGGGTCCGGAGAAAACACCCTAATCTTGGGTGTCTGATATTTCAGACTGTCCGGCAACTCAGCCATATCAGCGGCATTAAAAATGGGGACACTGTCAAGAGGCATAACATCAACATTTTTCCCGGTTGCGTCCAGGCTGTCCAATATCACTTCCGACGGAAGTTTTACCGGTGTATTCAGGTTTATGGAGTCAGGTAGTTCCTTCACCGGATTACGCCTTACTGGTTTTATAGGCTTTTGTGGACTTTCAGAAAAAACGTTAAAAGGACAAACAGCAGCAAAAATAAATGCCACCAACGCACATTTCAACAAGTGTGATACTCTTGCTTTTCTATGTCCCTTATTTCTATTCACCACTCATAACAGGCATTTAATCAGAATCTTATCCAATTATCGCCCTTAGTTCAATAAATTTTCTAATTATTGTCAGACTGATTTATTCCGTCAAAGATAGTAATTAATCTTTCAAGTTCACCCTCATTTTTGAAACTGAAAGTAATTTTTCCTTTGCCTGAACGGTCACAGCTGAATGTTACAGGAGTGTTGAATTTTGCTGTAAGATGATTCTTAAGGATATCAAAATCATGGGTGGGCTCACTTTTCTGCTTGGGCTGTGGCTCTTCGTCCCGCATTTTCTTGGCGAGCTCTTCTACTTTTCTAACAGAAAGTCCCTCTTTAATTATCCGCTCATACAATTTAAGCTGCTGAGTGGGATTTTCAACCGAAAGTAGTGCACGGGCGTGACCCATATCCACTTTTCTGTCCCTCAATCCGAGCTGAACTTCCGCCGGAAGACGGAGCAATCGCAGAAAGTTGGCAATGGTAGCGCGTTTTTTCCCTATTCTTTCGCTGAGACGCTCCTGAGTGAGGTTATACTGGTCAATGAGTTTTTTGAATGTGAGTGCAATCTCAATGGCGTTCAAATCCTCACGCTGGATATTCTCTATGAGAGCCATCTCGGTGAGTTCGCTCTCGGAAGCGGTACGAATATATGCCGGAACGCTTGTTAGTCCTGCAAGTTTAGCCGCGCGGAATCTGCGCTCACCTGCAATAATCTGGTAAGTATCTGGAGCGGTTTTTCTCAGCGACAGGGGCTGTATGATACCAAGCTCTCTTATGGAAGTTGCCAGTTCTTCAAGAGCGTCCTGATCAAAAGTGGTTCTCGGCTGATCGGGGTTAGGAAAAATCTGTTCAATAGCGATATCGTTGATTGCAGATGAGCCGCGTGCAGGCACATCGTCCATCGAAATCAGCGAGTCAAGCCCTCTGCCAAGTGCCGGTCTTTTAAGTGCCATAATTATTTACTGTGCTTTGAAATTATTTCTTTTGCGAGCATATTGTGTGAAGTAGCTCCACGGCTTTCGGGATCATATACAAGTGCCGGAAGCCCGTGGGAAGGCGCCTCGCTAAGCCTGATATTTCTCGGAATTACGGTATTGAACACCATATCGCCGAAGTGCCCTTTCAGCTCCTCATAAATTTGATTGGCGAGACGTAGTCGGGCATCATACATAGTGAGCAGGAATCCTTCGATTTCAAGTCCCGGATTAAGTTTCGGCTTAATGATACGAATTGTGTTGATGAGCTTGGTAATACCCTCAAGAGCAAAGTATTCCGCCTGCACCGGAATAATAACCGAGTTAGCAGCAGTGAGAGCGTTAACGGTTATAAGTCCTAATGACGGTGAACAGTCAATCAGAATATAATCATATTTATCAGCTATTCCTTTAAGGCTGTTGGCAAGGGCTCTTTCTCTGTTAGGCCGGTCAATAAGCTCGATTTCAGCACCGGCAAGATCTATTCGTGAACCAACAAGATCAAGACCTTCCACACAAGTGTGAACCTGAGTACCGTCCATTGGATATTCATCGACGAGACATTCGTATATTGATGAATTCAGCTGATCCGGGGTGATACCGTAACCGGATGTAGCATTTGCCTGAGGATCGGCATCAACAATAAGCACCTTTTTACCGGCAGCTGCAAGAGAGGCTCCAAGATTGATGGTGGTAGTGGTTTTACCTACACCTCCTTTTTGGTTTGCAATAGCAATAATTCTACCCATTTTGCAATAATTTTTATGCAAAGTAAAATTATTAGTCGCTATATTACAACTATCATTCAGCCTAAATGAGTTAAATGTTTATAACCTCCGTGAAATGTTAATAACTTTGTGGAACATTCAGCGTATTAGTTCCACGAACCTAAAAAAATCACAGCAGGAGTTGGGCATCGCCGTAGCTCAGAAAGCGATAGCCGTTGTTTACTGCGAAGTCATACATTTTGCGCCAGTCGCCTCCGGTAAAAGCAGACACAAGCAGCAGGAGGGTTGATTTAGGCTGGTGGAAGTTAGTTATCATACCTTTAACTATACGGTAAGTATATCCCGGAGCTATGATAATCCGTGTAGAGGCAACAAGCTTGTTCAGCATTTTGGATTCCAAATAATTCAGAATATTTTTCATTGACTCCTCCACTGTTAAATCAGGATGTGAGGGTGAGTAAGGATACCACTGCGGTACCTCATCTGGATTCTTTCCTTCGCTACACATACATCCAAGATGATAAAGGCTCTCCAGAGTTCGTACTGAAGTTGTGCCGACAGCCACAACATTGGCATCTCCATTTGCCAGTTTCTCTATAAGGTCTTTCCCAACAGAGATGAATTCGCTGTGCATCTCATGCTCGCCTACTGTTTCGCTCTTTACCGGAGCAAAGGTTCCTGCCCCTACATGCAACGTTAGTTCTTCGCACTCTATGCCTTTCTTCTTTAATGATTCAAACAGTTCCGGTGTGAAATGCAATCCGGCGGTCGGTGCGGCTACGGACCCCTCTATCCGGGAATACACTGTCTGGTAGTCCTGAGAGTCACTCTGCTCTGTTTCCCTATTCAGATATGGCGGAATGGGTATCTCCCCCGCCGCCTGAATGATTTTACTGAAAGTCACGGATGTGTCGTCCCAACTGAAACGAACCACTGATGCGTTGCCCTCTTTTGATATTCGCTCCGCCGAAAGCTCTACCGCTTTACCATCGATAATAAGATTAAGTGTAAGCAATCCGCTCTTCCAGCGTTTTGAATTGCCTACAAAACATATCCATGAGCATGAATCTGTACTTGCGAAAGAACGCTCATAATCGGCAGGACTTTCCGGCTCAAGACAAAATATTTCTATCTTGGCTCCTGACACCGGTTTATTGAAACGCAACCTCGCATTTATAACCCGCGTATTATTCGCAATCAAAAGGGTGTCGGGTGTCAAAAGTTCGGTAAGGTCACTGAACAGATGCTCCTCAAGCTCTCCATTTCTTCTCCTTAGCAATAAGCGACATTTATCTCGTTGCGCAAGTGGATGTAGAGCTATGTGGCTTTCAGGTAACGGGTAATCAAATTCTTGTATATCAAGCTCTCGCGGATTCATTTCTATTATTTGTAGGTATTCAAATTGAATACAAAGTTAATAAATCCACAAAAAAGAACTACCTTTGCACTCTGTTTTTCACAACTTGAATATATGATAGCTGTCAACAATTTAGGCATCCAGTTTGGCAAAAGGGTGCTTTTTCAGGATGTTAACATGAAATTCACGCCGGGCAACTGCTACGGTATCATAGGTGCTAACGGTGCAGGCAAATCAACCCTCATGCGTATGCTTAGCGGTCAGCTCTCCCCTACTCACGGCACCATTACTCAGGGACCGGGAGAGAGAATGAGCGTTCTGGAGCAGGACCACTTCAAATTTGATGATTTCACGGTGATGGACACCGTTCTCCAGGGACATACTGTTCTATGGGATATAATGAAGGAAAAAGACGCATTATATGCCAAGGCGGATTTTTCGGATGAAGATGGGATAAGAGCATCGGAGCTGGAGGAAAAGTTTGCAGAACTGGAGGGTTGGAACGCAGAAAGCGATGCTGCTGCCCTTCTTAGCGGACTTGGCATTAAGGAGGATAAACATTACATGCTTATGAAAGATTTGAGCGGTAATGAAAAGGTTCGTGTTCTCCTTGCTAAAGCACCATTCGGTAATCCGGACAATCTGCTCCTTGACGAGCCCACCAATGACCTTGACCTCGAAACCGTTGCATGGCTCGAAAACTATCTTTCCAACTTTGAAAACACTGTGCTTGTGGTTTCTCACGACCGTCACTTTCTTGACGCAGTTTCAACCCATACTCTTGATATTGACTATAACAAGGTTTCACTCTTTGCCGGTAACTATAGTTTCTGGTATGAATCAAGCCAGCTTGCTCTCAAGCAGCAGCAACAGCAAAACAAAAAGGCGGAAGAGAAAAGAAAGGAATTGCTTGAATTTATTCAGCGATTCAGTGCCAACGTTGCTAAATCGAAGCAGACAACAAGCCGCAAAAAGATGCTTGAGAAGCTCAATATCGAGGAGATTCAGCCTTCAAGCCGCAGATATCCAGGCATAATATTCACCCCGGAGAGAGAGCCCGGCAATAAGATTCTCGAAGTTCACGGATTGAGTGCGAGTGTAGATGGCGAAGTGCTCTTCAAGGATGTGAATTTCCAGATTGAGAAAGGCGACAAAGTCGCATTCCTCAGCCGTGACCCGAGAGCTATGACTGCCCTGTTTGAAA
This sequence comes from Paramuribaculum sp., assembly GCA_029062075.1. Lineage (GTDB taxonomy): Bacteria > Bacteroidota > Bacteroidia > Bacteroidales > Muribaculaceae > Paramuribaculum. Next base: position 5,135 of record JAIDQW010000308.1, on the reverse strand, counting down.
TTATCAACGGAAACAGGAAAGCGGACGAAGGCTCCTATGATTGGGGACAGACAATTACAACCGCATATCTGCCGCTCGACAATTCAGATTTCTTTAACACAGATATGAATCTGGTTGACTGGCTCTGTCAGTTCAGTAACGACTCCAGCGAAATTTATCTCAAAGGTTTCCTCGGCAAAATGCTTTTCTCCGGTGAGGAGGTGCTTAAGAAGGCATCTGTCCTTTCAGGTGGTGAAAAAATGAGATGCATGATTGCGAGAATGATGCTGAAGGATGCCAATACCCTTATTCTTGATTCACCGACAAACCATCTTGACCTTGAGTCTATTCAAGCTTTCAATAATACCTTGCGTTCATTCAAGGGCAATATACTTCTGTCAAGCCATGACCACGAGTTTATTCAGACCATTTGCAACCGCATAATTGAGCTGACTCCGAATGGAATCATTGACAAAATGATGGATTATGATGATTATGTAACAGATGAGAAAGTTCTTGCAGCAAGAGAAAAACTTTACAGTAAATAATTATGGTTAAACATATCGTTACATTCAAACTTTCAGGTTCTCCTGAGAAGAGACTCGCATACGCATCAAAGTTTAAGGAAGCACTTGAGGCTCTTCCATCTAAAATATCAGTACTCGAATCTATTGAAGTGGGACTGAACAGCAATCCCGCAGAGCAATGGGATGTTGTACTCACAGCCATTGTTCCAACTATGGCTGATGTTGAGGTTTATGCCAAACACCCCGACCATGTTGCCGCCGCAGCCATAATTGCTCCCGTCAAAGAGGCGCGAGCATGTGTTGACTATGAATTCTGAGTATCGCTAAAAAAGGAGTAATCCGGTACTTCTGCGATAAACGAGTAACTATTGCTGCCGTCAAAACGGCAGCAATAGTGCTTTATACCGTTGCTTACAATAAGTATTCTCGCACCAAGCACCATATTATAGCGGGCTATCTGATCAAAAACCTGCTGATTTATCACAACTCCAGGAGCTTTGTATTCCACAATTGCAACCGGCTTCAGAGAGGTGTTATATACTATTGTGTCACACCGTCTTGTCATACCGTTAAGTTTTATACCCACTTCGTTAGCCATCAGGGATGCTCTATATCCCTTTGACTTTATTAGCCAAGATGTGAAGTTCTGTCTCACCCATTCCTCTGGCGTGAGGGCTACCCATTTTTTTCTGAGTGGGTCAAAAATTTCAAATCCATTGCCGTTCGCACGCACCTGCTGAGGAGACTCCGGCAGATTGAGTACAGGAAAATTGGACTCCGGTTGCATTATTCCTATTATTTTTTGCGTAAATTTACACAAAAATAATAACTATGGCACCAAACGCATCTGCAGTCACATTCCAGTCGCTGAAAAAATCCATTGAAAACAAGCAGTTTGCGCCTGTGTATCTTCTACACGGTGAGGAATCTTACTTCATTGATGAACTATCAGATTTATTTGCTAATGTTCTTCCGGAAAGTGAAAGAGATTTCAATTTATATACAATTTATGCTCAGGAATCAAATGCTGCTGTAATCGCTGATACTTGCCGGAGATTCCCAATGATGTCTGATTTTCAGGTCGTAATTGTAAAAGACTTACAGACAATTAAATCCGACCAGCTTAAGCCGCTGATTGAATATCTGTCTAACCCCACCCCTACTACTATTTTGGTGCTGTGTGTGAGAGGGGTAAAGCTAACTACCAAGACTCTTCCTTCTGCTGTAAAAGCCGCCGGTGGAGTGGTATTTGAGTCCGCGAAATTAAAAGACCACCAGATTGGTGCTGAAATTCAGGCTATTGCAAAAGAGTTTGGTCTGAATATAGAACCCAAAGGTGTGTTTATGCTAAGGGATTATGTAGGCACTGATGTTTCTCGCTTATATAACCAGATAGAAAAACTTGCTACTGTTCTTCCTGCGGGCGCCACTATTACACCTGAAAGCATAGAGCTCAATATCGGTATCAGCAAGGATTTCAACAATTTTGAGCTCGTTGACGCTATAGCCGAAAAGAAAGTTGATAAGATTTACCGGATAATTCAATATTTCAGAAGCAATCCCAAGAAGAATCCCACAGTTGTAACCGCCTCAACCATTTTCAATTATTTCTCACGACTGTTGATATATCATTATACTCGCGATAAATCACCTGCATCAGCCACAAGGGCTCTTGGGCTACAGTGGGAGAATCAGTTGAAAAGTTACGTTACAGGTGCCAGAAACTACAATGCGTTCAAAGTTATTGAAATAATTTCAGCAATTCGCGAGTTTGACACCCGTTCAAAGGGCATTGAATCACGCCAGTCTGAATGGGATCTTCTTTACGACCTGATGTTCAGAATTGTGCTCGCCGAAGGCAATATTGCTATTTGATGCGGAACATATACCCTAAAGATATCTCAATGGATGTATTTCGCGAGCCTGAAAATACATCCTTTTTTGTCGCAGAAAATATGTTCCCTAATCCAAAATAATATCGTCCTTCAAGAATTATACTGTGCTTTTTCTTTATGATGAACTCTGCGCCTACACCTCCAAGAATACCATAATCGAATTTATTTTTGATATCCATGCTCATCTGCTCTACACTTCTGTAAGACGGAAATCCGGGTTGCTTTAGGGCATTGGCATAATCAAAATCAGACCTTATTTTACTTCCAAGCATATAGCTCACAGATGCGCCAAAATTTACAAATCCTTTCATCTTAGAACTCCCGAAATATATGTGGGTCAAAACCGGGAGGGTAATATAGGTAAGCTCTCGGTTGTAAGCAAAAGGAGCTTCTTCAAAATTCTCTTTCCAACCACGCTGTTCAACAAGCAATTCTCCAATAATTCCGAAAATCTTCTCTTCTGTATATCTTACGGTTGCACCCATCAGTAACCCCTGACGTAGAGACTGCTTGACATGAGGGGTAAACTGAACGTTTGATAAAGTAGCTCCCCCCTTTGCTCCAATATATACCTTTGGCTCATAAACTCTCTGGGCATAAGCTTTGCTACCGATTAACCCCACAGCAATAAGGAGCAGGAATATTAGGTTTCTCATACACGTTTACTGTTAAAGAGAGCTCTTTATAATTGATCCGTCAGGAAGATAGTTTATGAAGTAAAGTTTGCCGTTGACTTTTCCACCACCCGGAATCTGATTAAATTCAAATCCGTTCTGGATACCGTCCCAATCGACCGGCTGATCACTACCTGATTTAAGCCAGTTGATTACGAACATTCCGGCATCATAGCCAAATAATCCCTGACGAGGCATAGAGTTTGCCATCTGGATACCATACCAGTCAACAAACCGATTCTCAACATTCTTTGCTTCCTGACTATCTGGGTTTGTATAGAATCGACTGTAAACCATGGTATTTGCCTTTTGCATATTGCTTAGAGTTTCACCTCTGAAAGTAATCCATTCGGGATAGCCGAACACCATAACCGGGTCTGTCATGGTTGAGCTGGATTTGAACTCAAGAATTGCGGGCAAAATTCTGTTCAATTCAACTTGCTTGCCTGAACATGGAATAAAAACATATTTTCCTGCTGCCTCAAGATTAGCAAGATCCGAAGCATTCATCGTGCCATTGTAGTTTATCTCCTTAAATTCAATTCCGGATATTGATAGTCTTGATTTTAATTCATCAATAAATTCCTCCTTATCTCTCTCTCCATTATTTCTCATAAGAATAACGGGAGTATAGTTCCCCAATTTGCTAAGAAGCCCACCAATCGCCTTATCATACATAGCTTTGTGAGGAATATTACCCTGCATCAGTACCGGATTCGACTGGTATGTCTCATCCTTGACAACAAACAGGTTAAGAACATCTATATTATTAATCTTGCCGTAATTACCTAATTCAGACAGCTGTGCTGCTGCATCAGAAGCTATAATCAGATTTGCATTTTTCAGATTAGGGTCATTAACAATTCCTGAAACGCCGGATGGATCCGTACTGTCATAAACAAGCATATTTATGGGTGTACCGCAGTTTCTCATCTCATCAACAGCAAGGAGGAAACCCTTGTAAAATTCAGTGTACAGTTGCGCTTGTCGGCTCTGCTCCTCTGAATTGAGCATAAATGGCAGAGTTATTGCTATAGTGATAGGTGTGTTATCCGACACTTCGATTGATTCGGGTACAGCATCTTCATTTTCAACAACTTCATTTCCGGTAACATCATTTTCGGCTATATAATTGTTTTCAGACTGAGCTGCAATTACCGGATCAGGTGTCTCAACTAATTCTGTCAGACTATTTTGTGATGTGGAAGGAATCACAATCACAGTTCCTGATTTATAATTATTCTTATCAAGTCCGGGATTTTCTTCGAGAATAGCTTCCACTGTGGTAGAGTGAGCTTTGGCTATGCCGTAAAGTGTCTCACCATCTTTTATAACATGCCCTTCCGGATTTTCTACCGTAGGAATATTCTTATTAGGAACAGCTTGAATCTTGGCAGGTTCACTTACAATAAGACGCTGACCGGGGCGTATTCCGTCAATGGCACCCGGATTCCACTTACAAAGCTGCTCCTGAGTGACTCCGTACATCTTTCCTATTCCGTAAAGGGTCTCTTTATTTTTAACCTCATGGATACGAGGGGTTACTTCTTTTTCTGCAGGGAAAAATAATGTCTGACCGGCTTTTAGCCCGTCTGCTACCGAGGGGTTTAAGTTGATCAGTTCATTTTGAGATATCCCGAGATTGCGGCAAATAGAATATATCGTTTCTTTTGAACCCACTTCATAGTAATGGTAAGCAACTCCGTTGATAACCTTTAAAGGGAGGTTTTCAACCGGTGACTGGGCGCTGACAGAAAGTGACAAAGCCGTGATGGCTCCCAAAAATATCCTTTTCAAATTCATTGCGAAGTGTTTACTTTGTATTGGATAATTGATACAATTTTGCAAAGATAATTTCTTTAGTGGAATTATGCAACGTGGATTTTTGTACCTTTACCGCAAAATTTTGATATATGACAGAATTCAATCAGATGCAAAAAATAAAACGCAACTTTTTTGCCATGCGAAATGGTATTGTTGCTGATACCTTGCGCAAAGCCGGCTCCCCTTTTCCATTCTTATTCGGGGTAATAGTCCCGCGCGTGGAGCAATGCGGTGTT
>JAIDQW010000307.1 GCA_029062075.1 Paramuribaculum sp. | reverse complement strand
GCTTATGTGAAAAGTCTGATGTCTGAGGAGGATATTCAGGCATATCAGGCGCACGAAATTGGCACTATGAAGCTCCAGCCGTTCTATGAAAATGCTATGGATGATATGCTGTATGCGTTCTACAAGAGTGTAACAGGTGTATTACCCGGTATCTATCGCCCCATCGGTTCTTACAAGAATCTTTCATCACCTCAGGGTAAGCTGATGCTTGATAATGACACTACTACATTCTATCATTCCGGTAATGCCCAGAGAACTGATCACTGGATTGGTCTCGATCTCGGTCAGCCCATTGATGTTGAAAACATATCTATATATCAGGGTCGTAATTCTGTTGACGATGTTGACTATTTTGACAAAGCGGTAGTTGAGGCATCTGTTGACGGAAAGGAATGGCAGCCGCTTACTGATGAACTTGAAGGACAGTATGTTATTGATTGGAAAGGTAATCCGGTGAAAGCCCGTTATGTCCGTCTTCGTAAACTCGAAAGCAAAAAGTCCAATTGGGCGGCTATTCGTTCATTCAAAGTAAATCCTGTTAATGAAAAGAATATCGGTATTAAGATTGATGCTGAAAATCCTGCAACCGCGCTTCTTGCATTTGACAACAATCCAACAACTGCCTACACAAGCAATGGAACTGTTAAATTCAGTCGCAAAACAGATGCAAATTCAGCAGTACTACTATTGGATACTCTTACTGCCGATTTGATGCTCAAGCAGCTGAATGAAAAAGGCGAGGTGATTGAATCGCGTAAGATTGACTCACCTTATTCTAACATTACATTTGCACCGGAAACACGTAGCTTGATTCTTGAAGGGCCGGTTCGTATTTTTGAAATCGTTCAGAAATAATCCTTGGAGATAAAATATTGAAAAACCTCGGGAGTTTGATCTAAATAACTCCCGGGGTTTTATTTTTATATATTCATAGTATATTTGTAAAAATATAAAAGCTATGGAGCAAAATCACATAGAAATACGAGGAGCCAAGGTGCATAATCTTAAGAATGTGGATGTTGATATTCCATTAGGTAAGATTGTGGGGATTGCAGGGGTTTCCGGCTCCGGCAAATCATCGCTTGCACTGGGTGTGCTGTATGCCGAGGGTTCGAGACGGTATCTTGAAGCGTTATCTACATACACACGCAGGAGAATATCTCAGAGTACAAGGGCGGATGTTGAAGAAATTAGATATGTACCCGCGGCAGTAGCTCTTCATCAGCGTCCCGGGGTACCGGGAGTCAGAAGCACTTTTGGCACAGGAACTGAGTTGCTGAACAGTCTGCGTCTTATGTTTTCCCGCCTCGCATCACACCGCTGTCCTAAGTGCGGTCATTATCATGCACCTTCACTTGATGTGGCAGCTGAGAAAGAACTCGTATGTGAAAATTGCGGCACTCACTTTTATGGGCCTGGAGCTGAGGATTTGGCTTTCAATAGCACTGGTGCTTGTGAAAAATGTGGTGGAACAGGTGTTGTCATGACGGTTGACCGTTCCACACTAGTTCCGGATGAATCGCTCTCAATTGACGAAGGGGCGGTAGCACCTTGGAATAGCCTGATGTGGTCATTGATGACAGATGTGTGCCGTGCAATGGGGGTGAGAACTGATGTCCCTTTTAACCAACTCACCGACAAAGAAAAAGATATAGTGTATAATGGTCCTGCGGTAAAAAAGACCATACTCTATAGAGCTAAGAATAGCGATACTGCCGCTGAGCTCGATTTTACTTATTATAATGCTGTATATACAGTGGAGAACGCACTGTCAAAGGTGACTGATGAAAAGGGAATGAAGCGGGTTGAAAAATTCCTTAAGAGCGATATTTGTCCTTGCTGCCACGGAACGCGGTTGTCCGAAGCTGCCCGTGCACCCAGAATAAACGGTATTTCACTCGACGTTGCCACTCAAAAGACACTGAATGATGCCATTGATTGGGTAAATAGTGTTCCTCTGACACTCCCCGATGAGATGAGGCTGATGGCATCAAATATTGCCGAAGCTTTTCTTCTGACTGCGAGAAGACTCGTGGATCTGGGTCTCGGTTACCTGACTCTTGACCGGTCTTCAGCCACTTTGTCAACCGGAGAGAGGCAGAGAATGCAGCTTGCAAGAGTTGTTAGAAATCGCACTACAGGCATTCTGTATGTACTTGATGAGCCTTCAATTGGATTACACCCGGCAAATATCAACGGACTAAAGGCTGTAATGCATGACCTTATTGATGACGGCAACTCAATAGTGCTGGTGGATCACGACACTCAGATATTGAGAGATGCCGATTGGGTGGTTGAGCTCGGACCGGGCGCCGGTGCCAATGGCGGGAGAATAATTGCCGAGGGTACAGTTAAGAATATTGAGAAAAATCCTGAATCTAAAATAGGAGAGTTTCTTTCAGGAAAAGGTGAGCACCGTATCCGTCCCTTAGTTCCGGTGAATGAGATTTTTGATGAGGGGAAGATAGAAATTTCAACTGATGCAATCCATACTGTAAAACCGCTTGATGTGGTC
>JAIDQW010000306.1 GCA_029062075.1 Paramuribaculum sp. | reverse complement strand
ATATTACCGCAAGCCATAATCCCAAGGAATACAACGGATATAAGGCTTACTGGGAAGATGGAGCTCAGATTATTGCCCCCCACGACACCAATATCATCGACCATGTAAACCGCATCAAAGGCGTTGGCGAAATCAAATTCAAGGGCGACAAGTCAAATATCACAATTATCGGTAAGGATGTTGACGATGCTTTCCTTGCAGCAATCAAGGGGCTGCAGCTTAGCCCTGAAGCTGTGCAGGCTAATGCCGACATGAAGATTGTATATACACCTATTCATGGCACAGGTGTAAATCTCATCCCGGAATCACTCAAAAACTACGGTTTCAAAAATATCATCCATGTGCCTGAGCAGGATATCACTGATGGGAACTTCCCCACAGTAGCTTCTCCTAACCCCGAAGTGCCTTCTGCTATGGCTATGGCGATCGCAAAGGCGAAAGAGGTTGGGGCTGATCTTGTTATGGCATCAGACCCCGATGCAGACCGTATCGGAGCTGTGACAAAGAATGCCGCCGGAGAATATGTGCTGCTTAACGGTAACCAGATTGTGATGATCTTGCTGAACTATATTATGACCAGAAATGCCGAACTCGGTAAACTCAATGGTCAGGAATATATTGTAAAGACAATTGTTACAACAGAAACAATCAAGAGCATCGCCGACAAGAACAATATCCGTATGTTTGACTGCTACACCGGTTTCAAATGGATTGCCGCGGTTATACGCGATCATGAAAACACAGCACGCTATCTTGGAGGTGGTGAGGAGAGCTACGGATTCCTTGCTGAGGATTTCGCGCGTGATAAAGATGCTGTTTCTGCGGTGTCTCTGCTTGCCGAAGCTGCAGCATGGGCTAAGCAGAAGGGGATGAACTTCATGCAGATGCTCCAGGACATCTACATCAAGTATGGATTCTCACGTGAAGCAGGCGTTTCTCTTGTGCGTCAGGGTAAGCAGGGTGCTGAGGAGATTCAGCAGATCATGAAAAACTTCCGCGCTAATCCTCCCAAAACAATCGGTGGCAGCCCGGTAATAACAATTAAGGATTATGAGACCCTTAATGCTACAGATGCTATATCCGGCAAGACCGTCAAAATTGATATGCCTGTAACATCAAATGTTATACAGTACTTTACCGAGGACGGTACAAAGATATCTGTTCGCCCCTCAGGTACCGAGCCTAAAATCAAATTCTATGTTGAGGTAAGAGGTAAAATGGAATCACCTGATCAGTATGATTCAGCAGTTGCCGCTGCCGAAGCGAAAATTGAAGTTATCAAAAAAGATCTCGGAATCGACTGATAAATTTCTGAAATAAGCTAAAAATGAGAGGTTGTTTCGCAGCCTCTCATTTTTTTATAGGATATTTTATATATTTGCGACGTTTTCTATGAAACAAAATTATGCGTTATCTTTTCTGGATTTTTATCTTACTGGGGAATCTTTTACTCTCAAACTGTAGCAATTCGGGAAAAGTAAATGATCCACCGGAAACAGTTGAAAATGACACCATTGAGCCTA
>JAIDQW010000305.1 GCA_029062075.1 Paramuribaculum sp. | reverse complement strand
AACTGAAAAAATGGCTTGACAGATCGGAAGCTAAGCCCGGTGACCTTATGCTGATACTCGCAGGACCTACAATGAAGACCCGCAAGCAACTTTGCGAACTTAGGCTCCATGTAGGATCTGAGCTTGGGCTCCGTGATCCGCAGAAGTTCTCTTGCCTCTGGGTTATTGACTTCCCCTTGTTTGAATGGGATGATGAGACACAGAGATATTATGCAATGCACCATCCTTTTACAGCTCCGAATCCTGACGATGTTGATATGCTTGACAGCGATACCGGAGCCGTGCGAGCAACTGCCTACGATATGGTTGTCAACGGCAATGAGCTCGGAGGCGGTAGCATCAGAATACATGATTCTGAATTACAGGACAAAATGTTCCATCTTCTCGGACTCTCCGAAGATGAGGCACGTTATAAATTCGGATTCCTTATGGACGCATTCAAATATGGTGCTCCACCTCATGGCGGACTCGCATTCGGATTTGACCGTTTCGTGTCTATTCTTGCCGGACTTGATTCAATCAGAGATGTCATCGCTTTCCCGAAAAACAATTCAGGAAGAGACATGATGATTGATGCTCCTTCCTCCATTGATCAGAGTCAGCTTGATGAACTCAAAATTGATATTGTCAAAGAAGACTGACTGTGCTGATTTCAGATGTTATTAAAGCTATAGAGGGTTTTGCTCCGTGTCATCTGCAGGAGTCTTACGACAACTCCGGAGTGCAGATTGGCAGCAATCCTCAATTGGAGTGCACCGGCATTCTTCTCGCTGTTGATCCAACTCCTCAAGTGATTGAAGAAGCGGTTGAACTTGGTTGCAATCTTATCATTACACATCATCCGCTACTATTTAGAGGGTTAAAATCTATAACCGGCTCAAATCCGGTTGAAGAGGCTGTGATAAAAGCCATTGGCAGCGGTGTGACTATTTATTCGGCACACACCTCTTTAGATAGATGCGCAGGAGGTGTTTCTTATGTTATGGCTAAGATTCTCGGATTAAAAAATATCCGTCCGCTTGAACGCACCGACAATCCGATGATTGGGCTCGGTGCTGTGGGAGAATTAGATAGAGAATACATCCCGGCAGAGTTTATTAATCTCGTGAAAACTGCCTTCGGTTCACCTATCGTTAGACACACAGTGTTTTCTAAGGATAGTACAATCAATAAAGTGGCACTTTGTGGTGGCAGCGGTTCATCACTGATACCGGATGCTATTGCGGTTGGTGCACAGGCTATGGTAACTTCTGACACAAAATATCACGACTTTGTGGATTACTCCGGCAGAATTCTGATTGCTGATATCGGACATTTTGAAAGCGAGAAATGCACTAAAAACATTTTTCACAAGGTCATTAAAGAAAAATTTCCTAACTTTGCACACCTGTACAAAGCTACGGAGCACAACCCGATAAACTATATGTAAGCGATATGGCTACAGCAGATAATAAAAAGAACGAACAAAATCTTTCGGTTGAATCTCGCCTGAAATCTCTATACGAACTTCAGAGCATTCTTTCTCAGATTGACCGCATCCGCACAGTACGCGGCGAATTACCCCTTGAAGTGGCTGACCTTGAAGATAATATCATAGGTCTCACCACTCGCGTTGAAAATTATCGCAAAGAAATTGAGGAACTTCGTAAAAAAACTGTTACCGAGAAAGAGAAAATCAACGAAGCACAAGCTAAAATTGAAAAATACAAAACTCAGCTTGACAATGTGAGAAACAACCGTGAATTTGATCTTCTCACTAAAGAAATAGAGTTTCAGACACTTGAAATCCAGCTCTGTGAAAAGCATATTAACGAGTATGCAAGAGTGATTGACAATAAAACAAACGAAATCACCTCTACAGAAGAGCTCCTTCAGGATCAGAATCACATACTCGCTGAGAAAAAGGCTGAACTTGAGGAAATCGTATCAGAAACAAAACAGGACGAAGAAAAACTTCGCGAACAGGCTAAAGCACTTGAACCTAAAATTGACGCAAGAACCCTTACTGCCTTCAAGAGAATCCGCAAAAATGCAAGAAACGGACTCGGTGTTGTTTACATTCAGAGAAATGCCTGTGGTGGATGCTTCAACAGAATCCCGCCGCAGAAACAAGCTGAAATCAAAATGCACAAAAAAATCATCGTGTGTGAGTATTGCGGTAGAATTATGATTGACCCTGAGCTCGCAGGAGTGGAAGAAACACCTTCAAAATAATTTTGATTGGATTAATGAGAACCCGCTGAAAATTCAGCGGGTTCTTTTTTTATAAACAATTTATCCTTGAAAGTCATTATTAATACAAAACGGATAACATGAACGGTAAAGTGAAGGGAAATGTAGCGATGCTCGTTTCCAAAATTTTCTCAGGATTTAATCAAAACGCATTGCGTTTTCTGTTGCCTAAATATATGAATGCCTGCACCGGAGTATTCCTCAGGGTATGCTTCGCCACAGCATTTTTCTGGATTTTAGGCTTATTCAAGAGAAAAGAAGTAACTGTAATAACTAAAAAACAACGACTTTACCTTTTTCTGCTCGGACTATTCTGCGTGTACGGCTATATGTTCTTTTTGCTCAAAGGACTAACCTACACCACACCTATCTCTTCATCCATATTCATTAGTTTGCAGCCCGTATGCGTCTTCATAATATGCCTGATTATCAAAACTGAAAAAGCAACTCCACTAAAAGTCTTTGGAATCATTCTCGGAGTTGCCGGAGCAGGTGTCTGTGTACTAACTCAGAAAACAAGCGATGTTGCAAGCAATCCTGTATTAGGGAATCTATTTTGCTTCGGTTCTACTGTTGTGTACTCATTATACCTCATTTTCTCTAAGAAACTGCTTAAAAATATAGACAGCATAACGGTGTCCAAATGGACATTTCTTGGTGCCTCATGTGCTGCGCTCCCGGTAGCACTGTTCACCGGATGGGATGCTCCCGTTCTGAAACTGGGAATACTGTCACTACCTATGCTTGTGTTGCTGTTCGTCCAGATCTTTCCTTCATCTGTAAGCTACTTATTGATTGATATAGGATTGAAAAATCTAACTGCCACTGTTGTGTCCCTCTACGGATCCGTAATACTGATTGTGGCTGCTGTAGCCAGTTACATTTTCGGACAGGATCACTTTTCTTGGTGGCAGATTGTCGCAATTGTTCTGATCATCATTTCAATGTACCTTGTGGAGTCACAGGAGCAGAAAACATCAGCACCTGCACCGGCAAAAACCAGAGATTCAATAAAATAAACTGATTTTTGAGCAAACATAAATTTTTGTAAGTTCTTTTACCCAACTTTTTTACATTTGAAAAAGTTTTGCACATTTATTAAAAAATGTGCAATTCTATATGAATATTTTTTTGTATCTTTGCAGCCTGATTTACAGCGCGGACAGTGCCATATCAGTATAGTACTCTAAAAAACTCCAACAAAATGAAGCTACTACAGGCGAAACTTTCAAAGTACACAGCGCCTCAGGAAGCAAAGGCTGCCGGTATCTACCCTTATTTCAGGGCCATTTCCAGCGAGCAGGATCCCGAGGTTGTGATTAACGGCAAAAAAGTACTGATGTTCGGTTCTAATTGCTACTCCGGTCTTGTGAACGACCCCCGTATCAAGGAAGCCGCCATCGAAGATACCCGCTAATATGG
>JAIDQW010000304.1 GCA_029062075.1 Paramuribaculum sp. | reverse complement strand
ACTAAAGGCTATTCGTGGGCAGCGTGTTTTGTGTATAAGAGACAGGCCAAGACAATGGATATTTATGTGAACAAGGAAGCTGTGCCCGCTGCTATTGCCAAGAAGATGGGCATCGCAAAGAAATAATCAGACATTCAATAAAATAGAAAGGGATGAGCCGAAAAGCTCATCCCTTTCTATTTTATATGATATCAGGTATTATCAGTCGGGGACGCGCTCAAGTTTTTTGAGGTAGTAATTGCGTAAGTCGGTCCATTTGTAATAAGGTGCGGTGGCTGTTGCAACCGGCAGTTTTACTTCACGCTCGTTAAGCAGAACCTTTACAAGCACATCTTCAGGTGCGGTAGAGCCATCGGGACGGTAGTAGATAATCTGTATGTTTGACGCCATCGGGAAAATCTCATAATTTTTCCATTTGTCTGCTACTTCTTCAAGGTCATTAATCTCGTCCCCATAGTGGTCAAGTTCCATAAGCACGGCAAGGGGCAGAACGCAAACTTCGTGACCGAATCTGAGATTTGCACCGGGGCGTGTAGATGCAATGGCTGTGTCAGATGAAGTAATCATGTTGCGGAGGAGACGTCGCTGTGAGAATGGTCCGAGGTTGTCGGTGAGTTTGCTGTTTCCCATGCTCACAAACCATCCGGCGTTGTCGTTCATCCATGACTGTTTGAGGTCTTCGGTAGTGAAGAGGTCGTAGAAAGCAGGCATTCCGTAATGGCTCTGCGCGTTTTCGCTCAGTTTAGTGAGGTACCAGAAGAGGCTTTCGGTATTGATTGAATCTTTGGCGAACTGAGGGTCATTGACGAGTTTATTGATGTAATCATAACTCGGTTTATGATTTTTGTAAAATTCCTTTAGTTCTTTATTTGCGAGTTTAGCTGCGTTTTTAGCGACAGTGTCGGCATCGGTGAAATTCATGTAATACATATCCGAACGAGAAGCGTCAGATGTGATGTTGAGTTTAGGATTGGCAGCCAGCAGTTCCTGAAGCTCATTATCCATAGAAAGGATGCATCGGATAACGACAGTTGAGCGGGCATCCACATGGCTGCCGTCAGCAAACACTTCCGGGAAATTTGCTATCATACGTTTCGCTATGCCTCTGTGCTGAGCAGCTCCAAGCGGTGTGAGCTCTCCATCACGCCCACGGCTCTGAACTTCAATTTCCTTGAGTTGTGCAAGAACCTCAGCTCCACGTGGAGTGAGTTTGCCGTTGCGCTCCGCTACTTCGAGGATGCTTACGGGAGTTTTATACATTCCGGCGCCTATATGCCAGCGGGAGCCGTGGCGACCGTAATGCTCGATGTGAAAAGGTTTGTAGCCATTTGGTGCAGGAGTCTGCTCAGGGGCGGGCACAGTGGTGTAGGGATATGCGTAATAATTGCTTGCCCATTGTAGCACCTGTTCGTTGGGTTCAACAGCAAATGCTGTAAAGGCGGCAGTTGCTGCGAAAGCAAGTATAGATATTTTTTTCATGATTATGTGGTTGTTGATAGGAATAATTTGTGGTCAGGTTTATAAAAACAGCCACTTAGTAAATGAAGCAGATGGGTCTAAGTGGCTGATATACACTGGTGTAATTTAGGCGCGTGCTACTATTCCCACTCGATTGTTGCCGGTGGTTTAGATGAGATATCGTATGTTACGCGGTTGACTCCACGCACTTTGTTTATAATCTTGTTGGAAACCTCAGCGAGGAATTCATAGGGGAGGTGCGCCCAGTCGGCAGTCATGGCATCGGTGCTGGTGACTGCGCGAAGGGCTACAGCTCTTTCGTAGGTGCGCTCATCGCCCATCACTCCGACGCTCTGCACGGGTAGAAGTATAACTCCAGCCTGCCAGACTTTGTCATAGAGTCCCCAGTCTCTGAGTCCCTGAATGAATATGTCATCAGCATTCTGGAGTATGCTTACCTTTTCGGGTGTTATGTCTCCGAGAATTCTTACCGCCAGTCCTGGACCAGGGAAGGGGTGACGTGTGATAAGGTGTTCCGGCATACCGAGCTCACGACCAACGGCTCTGACTTCATCCTTGAAGAGGAGGCGAAGCGGTTCGCAGAGCTTGAGGTTCATTTTTTCGGGTAGTCCGCCAACATTATGGTGACTCTTGATAGTGGTGCCGGTGATAGAAAGCGACTCGATGCAGTCTGGGTAGATGGTTCCCTGTCCAAGCCATTTCACATCTTTGAGTTTGTGCGCCTCGCGGTCAAAGACATCAATGAATCCCTTGCCGATAATCTTTCTTTTCTTTTCGGGATCTGTGACACCTTCAAGCTCTTTGAAGAACTCTGCGGATGCATCAACACCTATTACATTTAGTCCGAGACATTCATAATCCTTTAGGACATTAGTAAACTCATTTTTGCGAAGCATTCCGTGATCCACAAAAATGCAGGTGAGGTTTTTGCCGATAGCTTTATTGAGAAGCACGGCGGCAACAGATGAATCAACACCGCCGCTTAGTCCGAGAACAACCTTGTCATCACCGAGCTGCTCCTTGAGCTCACGCACGGTAGATTCAATGAATGATGCGGCACTCCAGTCCTGTTTAGCCCCGCATATATCCTTTATGAAATTTTCAAGTATTCTTGTGCCACATTCGCTATGATAGACTTCGGGATGGAACTGCACGCCCCACACCTTTTCGTTTTCAACCCTATATGCGGCAACCGGCACATGGTCGGTGGATGCGATAATCTTGAAATTTTCAGGGAGAGATGTGATAGTGTCACCGTGACTCATCCAAACCTGAGCACCCTGTTCAATACCTGAGAGAAGCGGGTCGGAGCTATTGATGTATTCAAGGCGTGCTCTGCCATATTCCCTGCTGTCGGCACTCTCAACCGTGCCACCATTGGTATAGGCAAGAAACTGAGCTCCGTAGCAAATGCCGAGAATAGGATATTTGCCTCTGATTTCAGTGAGGTCGGTTTTGAAAGCTTTTTCGTCATATACCGAGAACGGTGAGCCGGACAGAATCACACCGATAACCGACGGGTCGTCATGTGGAAATTTGTTGTAAGGTACTATCTCGCAGTACATATTGAGCTCTCTCAGTCTGCGGCCTATAAGCTGAGTGGTCTGGGAGCCGAAATCAAGAATGATGATTTTTTCTTGCATGTGGATGATTGGTTAAGTTGCCTGTTACGGCAATTATTTCACTTGCAAAGATAACAATTAGTACTGTTACTCACAAATCATGCGAAATATAAGGATTTCTGGTATCGGCATATTCATTTGTCACGGCATAGCCTCTACGAGGCTACCTGAGTCTGACAGCGTGATGCATCAGTCCCCAAAATGTAGGTCTTTTAGGCTATATTCTGATTATCGGAGAACGGGATAGGGGAAGTTTTTTAGTTTGGCGCGAAGCTCTGCTTCTCTGCCTTTGCAGTACCTATTGCAAATACTATGAAAAGCGGCGGAATGATTCATCTCAGAGAGGTGGGCGAGTTCGTGGAAAACGATATAATCGCGCAGTTCCTGTGGCATAAACACGAGAGTACTACTGAGTGTAATAATTCTTGTGCTGCTGCAAGTGCCGAGAGTCCTGAGCCCTTTACCAATCTTCCAGCCTGCGGGATTTGCTCCTACCGATAGTGCAAGTGCTTTAGCCCTGGGCAGGAGAATGGTCGGTGCAAACCGATAAGCGGCTGAGTTCAGTGCTTTGCTTATAGCCACGGTTGCTGAATGTGAGTAAAGGTCAATGTTGCTGCCAACCTGAATTTTTGTGACAGGCAAAGCCGGGCTAACGATAATTGAGTCAGGTCGGAAATTTTGCCTGATAATAGCAAAGGAGATATCCTCGGAGTTAATGATCTGATTTTCGGAGTATTTGAAAGTGCTTTTTCTCTCAATTAGCTTTTGAGATAAAGAATCAATAGCCTGTTCAAGCCTTTTATCTGATACACTTGCCGGAGCTGTTATCAAAACTTTACCGAGTTTCCAGCGTCCGCTGATTCTTTTGGCTCTCGGATTCAGGGTAACTGTCACCTCACCGAGCGACGGATGATTTATAATATAGGTGTGGGGTGTCATTGTGAGTTTACTCCCCAAAGCAGTTTACTCCTTAGTGTGTCGGCAAAAGTGTTGTGATGACGAAGAACCACAAATGTAGCAAAAGGAGCTTTGGATAGTTTCAGCTTTGTACCCGCCGTAAGTGACTGTGCTATTCCGTCAAGGCTGAGAGTGAATGTGTTGGAACGGGAATGGGGTAAAAGCTCTATCGTAGTGTCATCTCCAACAACAAGCGGTCGCATATTCAGAGAATGAGGAGCGATGGGTGAAATCACCCAGTTTGAAGATTTGGGTGCCAGAATCGGTCCGCCAACAGACAGGTTGTAGGCAGTACTGCCGGTAGGGGTTGAAATAATCAGCCCGTCTCCAAGATAAGTAGCCAGGTGAAATCCATCAATAAAGGTATCTACCGAAATCATCGAACCGGTATCCTGTCTGAGGATAGCAGCCTCATTGAGGGCAAAAGATCTTGGCAGCAAGGGGTATGTGTCGCAACTCACGCTCAGCATTGAGCGCTTTTCAATCACATAGTTATCCTCGGCTATATCATTGATGATTTTGTGGAAATCAGAGAGTGGTGCGGCAGATAGATAGCCGAGATGTCCCGAGTTGATACCCATAATGGGAATCTGCTTGTCTCCCACCCGGTTTGCCGTGTGAAGAAAAGTGCCATCGCCACCTATGCTCAGGGCAAGATCAGCGTCGAAGTCAAACCCGTCGATTGTCCTTGCTGTTCCGGGCAGACATGAAATAATACCGGCAAGATAGTCTCTGTAGTCACGGTCAATGGCAATACTTATGTCCTCACGAGCCAGTAATTCAGAGAAAAAATCATTCAGATCTTCAGCATGAGCACCCTGATATCTGTTTCCGAAAACAACTACCTCCTTTTTCATTTCCGGCAGTGATTTGTTTATACTTTAAGATGAACCATAAGCTCGGCTATCCGTGAAGCGGTTACTTCATTTTCGGCATCATTTCCGGTGGTTTCGCTACCGATATGATGAACTTCGTAGCCATATCTCTCAAGAGAATGTGCAACGGCTGTGACGTTGCGATGACTCACACGTAAATCAACAATCACCTCTCCGAGAGGTGTGACCTCAGAGGTGACATTCATGTTCAGTATATGGGCGTCAACATCCTCCACCGCTCTTGCGATGCGGGAGGCAGAGAAATCACTGCGAAAACAGCGCACACTCAGCTCTCCGCTCTCCTCGCAGTGGGGAAAGAGTCGGGAAGGGTGATGTTTTGTATCAACATCCAGATGGCTGAAATCGGTTGTTTTCCGCATTGAAGTGTTATCTTTTGAAGTCAAATTTTTATTATTCGATTATTTCTGACTAATTTTGTGGTCACTTTCGAGGTGCAAAAATAAGGAAAAAAACTCATATTTCCTTACTATATGTAAACACTCGTACCCATAATATGGTTTTGAGCTGCCAGATATGACACAACTTAGCGTAAATATTAATAAGGTTGCAACTCTCCGCAATGCACGCGGAGAAAACAAGCCGGATGTGTGTGAATTCGCTGTGGATTGCGAAAGATTCGGTGCAAACGGCATAACAGTGCATCCCCGTCCGGATGAAAGACACATTCGCCGGAATGACGTTTTCGCACTCCGTCCCCTTATAAAAACGGAGTTCAACATTGAAGGATACCCTTCTGAAGATTTTATCAAGCTGGTACTCTCAGTAAAGCCTGAGCAGGTTACTCTTGTGCCGGACGCTCCCGACTCCATCACCTCTAACGCAGGTTGGAATGTGGCAGCCAATATGGATTTCCTTACGGATGTAGTAGAAAAATTCAGGGAAGCAGGTATCCGCACCTCTATTTTTGTGAGCACAGATATAGAAAATATTCGCCTTGCAGCAAAAACCGGAGCTGACAGAGTGGAACTCTTTACAAAGCCATACGCGGACATGTATGCTGAGTTTCCCGAAAATGCGGTTGCCCCGTTTATTGAAGCAAGCGTAGCCGCTCACAAGTGTGGGTTAGGAGTAAATGCCGGTCACGATCTTAGTCTTGAGAATCTGGAGTTTTTTCATGCCAATGTGCCATATCTTGATGAGGTGTCCATAGGTCATGCTCTTATATCTGACGCTCTTTATCTCGGAATAGAAAATACAATAAAGGCATATCTAAAATGCCTTGCTAATAAATAATTGATACAAAGTTTTTATCTCATGAGTGCTTTTGCCACAATATTTGCTCAAGTGTCAGCTTCGATGCCTGATTCGCTGACAGAAGCTGTTGCAGATTCAATTGACACCGTTTCCGAAGCGGTAGCAACAGTTGTAAATGATATTCCGGCTATTGAAACCGTTGCAGAAACTCCGGCAGTTAAAGATTTGTCGGTATGGGAATTGTGTCTGGAAGGTGGCTGGGTGATGATTCCCCTTGCCTTACTTGCTGTGATAGCAATATATGTCTTTATAGAGAGAGCTATTGTAATTCGGCGCGCTGCTCAGGAAGATGTTACCTTCATGCAGAGAATAAGAGACTATATTCATGAGGGTGAGATTGAAAGTGCACAAAATCTTTGCAGGCAAACCAATACCCCTTATTCGCGCCTGATAGACAAAGGTATAAGCCGTATCGGGCGACCGATGAATGATGTGCTTGTAGCTATTGAAAATACCGGTAATATTGAAGTGGCTAATCTTGGAAAAGGATTACCCTGGCTTGCTACAACGGCTGCTGGCGCACCCATGATAGGCTTCCTCGGCACTGTTATAGGTATGGTGCAAGCCTTTTACAATCTTGCGAGTGCAGGTTCGGGAGCAAACATAGATGTCCTTGCCGGTGGTATTTATGAAGCACTGGTGACAACAGTCGCCGGCTTGATGGTTGGTATTCTGGCACTGTTTGCCTATAACTATCTTGTTGCAAAAATCAACGGTGTAATGAATGACCTTGAAGGCAAAACCATGGAATTCATGGATCTTCTTAATGAACCGGCTAAATAAAAGTTAACAGTTATGGCACTGAAGCGTCAGTTTGACATGACATCTCTCTTTTCAATGGCGTCTATGACGGATGTCATATTCCTGCTGTTGATTTTCTTTATGGTGACTTCTACATTCGTTTTCCCCACCGCACTTGAGATAAACTTGCCTCAGAGTTCTGAACAGACAGCGCTTAAACCAAAGACAAGAATCTATATAGATAAGGAGTCGGTTATTTACGCATCTTTCGACGAATCGGAACCACAACCAATGGCGGACCCGAATCAATTGCTTGGTTTCCTGCAACTTATCCAAAGGCAGAGCCCGCAGGATGTCATTGCTGTTTATGCCGACGAAGAGGTGAAATACGGAAAGCTTGTTGAGATTCTTGATCTCGGAGCCAGAAACGGACTGAAAATGGTGCTCGCCACAAAGCCGGCACCCACATCGGCAAAACCGGCTGAGTAAGTTATGGAATACGAGAAGAAGGCTAAGATTATCTCCATCATTATTACCGTGGCTGTTGTTGTTGCGGTGGTAATTATTCTGTTGTTTCTTTATCTGAGATACACCGGAGATGAGCCACGTGTTTGGCCTCCTGAGGACACATCCGAGCTTCTGCTTGAAGGCGAATATGTTAAATATGGAGATGTTCTGCATCCGGAACTCGAAAATTTGGAACCAGCTCCCGAAACAAGCTCAGAACAGGCTAATGCCCAGGAGGATCTGACCGACGCCGGTACCCCCGCTCCCGAACCCGCACCGGTGATTGCGAGTAAGATAGAGTCGCCGATGAAAGTAAAAGAACAGCCAAAGCCGGAAAAGACCGGACCGACTAAGGAGGAGCTGGCAAGACTCGAAAAGGAGAAAAAGCAGAAAGAAACCGCTGAAAGAATCAGCAAAAGAGTGAATTTTGGCGGAACTTCATCCGGTTCCACCGAAGCTCAGGGACAGAGCGGTTCACCCAATGGAAATGCACCCACGGGAGCATTATATGGGCAGCCGGGTGCTAATCTTAAAGGACGTACCTTGTCATCATGGTCGCATCCCAAATCCACAGCAATAGGTTCTATAAAAATCAATATTCGTGTTAACCGCAAGGGTGAGGTGATATCAGCCGAATATAAAAATGGAGTAGGTCCTGTTGCTGCAATGCAGGAGGCACGTGAAAGCTGTATAAGGGCAGCCCGAAAATCAAAATTCTCAGTCGATGAGGATGCTCCCGCAGAACAAACCGGTTCGATAATCTACACATTTGAGTAATTTTTTCATTCTGTTAACGGTTTTAAGTAGCAAAACCGCTTTGTAGGTGAAAATACGCTGAATTTATATTTTATTTGTATCCGATTATCTATCAGCTATATCTTTGCATAAAAATTTGTTTATGAATATAAAAGGTATAGCATCAGTTTTACTGGTATTTCCTATGGCATTGTCAGCTCAGCAGGTGTGGAGCTACCGGCAGTGCGTAGATTATGCGAAGGAAAATAATATCTCACTTCAGCAGGCTCGGCTCAGTGCCGAGAGCAGTCGAATTAATCTTGAAGCGGCTCAGGCGCAATGGCAGCCGTCACTCGCTTTCTCAACAACCCAGGGTTATACCAATACGCCTTGGGCGGAAGGTAGAGATAAAAATGCTTACAACAGCAGTTACGGTCTCAATGCAGGATGGACTGTGTGGAACGGTGGTGAGCGCACGGCTACTATCAGGCAGCGCGAGGTGCAGCTGAAGGCAACCGAAGCATCTGTTGAGGGGCAACATACCGACTTGGAGCAGAGCATACTCCAGGTTTATGTTAATCTGCTTTATTCACGCGAGGCTATTGAAATCAGCATAGAAGCGGCAAAATTGAGCGAAGCCCAGGAAAAACGCGCTTTGCAGCTGATGCAATCTGGCAGAATGTCAAAAGTGGATTACGCTCAGATAGCAGCACAGGCTGAGCAGGACAAATATTCTGTTGTTAACGCAAAGGGAAATTATGCCTCACAATGCACTGAACTCAAGCGATTGCTTGAGTTGGGTATAGATGGCTACGTAGAACCTCAGGCGGTTGACTGGACTCGGGATGAGGTTATAGCTCCACTGCCATCTATCGAAGAGAGTTTCAGCCTTGCACTGTCAATTGACAATCAGTTAAAAGCTGCTTCACTGCAGGCAGAGGCCGCGAAACTTCAGGAAAGAGTAGCTAAATCTTCAGGTTTGCCACATATTAGTCTTAATGCCGGAGTCGGAACCGCTTACTATGCTCCGGGTAGTGCATTTGCCACTCAGTTGAAAAGAGGTGTTAATGAAAATATCGGGCTAACTGTTTCTGTGCCAATTTTCGATAAGAAACAAACCAAAACAGCGGTTGCTCTGGCAAAAGTGTCGTCACTCGATGCCAATCTGACCAAAGAGGCACGCGAAACAACTATCGGCAGGGATATAGAGTCGCTTTACACTGACGTGCAGTCCGCGCAGGCACGATTTATTGCAGGTGAAAAGCAAGTAGAGGCAGCATCTTTGAGCAATGAGTTGGTGAATGAAAGATTTGAGCTCGGTCTTGTGAACCCGGTGGAATTATTGACAGCCCATAACGCTCTCACTGCTGCGAAGAGGGAGCTTACTCAAGCAAAATATATGACCATGCTCGGTAAGAAAAGAATAGAAATTTACAGAACTAACACAACAACGCTATAATAATTATGAAGTACGTATCTCAATTTTTCGCCATACTTACAATAATAGTTTTAGCCTCATGTTCCGGTAAAACTAAAGTGACACTTGAAACCGCAACTGTTTCAAGAAACGATGTAAGCAAAACAGTCACCGCCACCGGCACCGTGGAATCTAAAACTCAGGTAGATGTAGGCACACAGGTAACCGGTATCATATCTCAGCTATATGCAGATTATAATTCCATAGTCAAGAAGGGTGAACTGATTGCGGAGATTGAAAAGACTCTGCTGGAAAGCGAACTCAAAAGTGCTAATGCAAATATGGAGAGTGCCCGACTTACGTATGAGTATAATAAAAAGAACTATGAGCGAGACAAAACTCTACATGACCGTCAGCTTATCAGCGATTATGAGTTTGAAACATCCAGAAAAGACTATCAGGTAGCGAAAACAGCCTACGAAAAGAGTCAGGCTGACCGGGTTAGAGCTGCAAAGAATCTGAACTATGCCGAGATTTATTCACCAATCGACGGAATTGTTATTTCACGCGAGGTTGAGGTCGGGCAGACCGTAGTTTCAAGTATGAATGTTGCTAACCTCTATGTAATTGCCGACCTTGAGAATATGCGTGTCATCGCAGATGTTGACGAAGCTGACATAGGTCAGGTAAAAGTTGGTCAGGAAGCGAAATTTACCGTATCAGCTTATCCCGATGATGTATTCACCGGCACAGTGACTGAGGTCAGACTCAATCCCACAACTACTAATAATGTGGTTACATATGAAGTTGTTGTTGACGCTCCCAATCAGGATATGAAACTAATTCCCGGTCTTACCGCTGAAATAACTATTTACACTCTGAGTGAAAAGAATGTACTCACAGTGCCGCAGAAAGCTCTCCACTTTACTCCTCATGACTATCCCGATTCTCCTGACTTACCCAAGTTTAAGGACGCTCCGGAAGCTACTCCTGAAACCAAAAGAGTGTGGGTACTTAAGGATAATGATTTGATTGCCACTGATATAACTGTTGGGGAATCGTCAGGAAGCAACGTTGTTGTTAAATCAGGCCTTAAAGACGGCGAAATAGTTGCAGTTGGTTATCAGGCAAATGCACCGATGAAAGAGCCGGGTAACCAATCATCAGAATCAAGCCCGTTCGCACCCAAACCGCCACAACGTAAAAAATAAACCGGTATGAGTGAGAAAGGAACAAAAGAAATAATAAAAGTGTCGGATCTTCGCCGGGAGTTCATTGTCGGTGGAGAAAAAGTAAAGGCGCTCCGAGGGGTATCCTTTACCATTCAAGAAGGAGAGTTCGTGCCAATCATGGGTACTTCAGGTTCGGGTAAATAAACCAT
>JAIDQW010000303.1 GCA_029062075.1 Paramuribaculum sp. | reverse complement strand
TCTACAGCACCTCCGGCACAATCGACAAGGCGATGAAAGTTGGAGCGGCGGTGGTGTCATCGCGCCGCGCCGGCTCTACTTCAGCTTTCGATGAAATAAACAAGTACTTCACCATCAGCGCAATGCCGATAGTATCCAGCACCTACTGGAACGAGGTGCACGGATTCACCGCGCAGGATGTTGAGGATGACAAGGAGGGATTGCAGACAATGCGCAACCTCGCACGCAATCTCGCTTTCATGCTCAAGGCGATAGCCGCTCAGAAGGCAGCAGAAGGCATTCCTGCTCAGGAGCGCGGCGCATTTACTAATTTCCACACGGAGGGCTGAAATACAACCTCTTATCGTTTACGCACAGGGTCGCAGGTGAGACCAACGCCAAGCTTCTTGAAAATCTTCTGATCGACCTCTCCGAGCATAACGGTGGAATGAACCTGACAGCCGTCAAGCAACGGCAGCATCTCCAGAGCGCGCCGGCACTTCTCGTCACGCGAGCTGAGCACCGACAGCGCAACAAGCACCTCATCGGTGTGGAGTCTCGGATTGTGACCCTGCAGATAGTTCAGCTTGGTGAACTGTATCGGCTCAATCATATCCTGAGGTATCAGCTTGACGCTGTGGTCAATACCCGCCAGATGCTTCACTGTGTTGAGAATCAGTGCCGCGCTCGGTCCCAACAGGTCACCGCTCTCGGCAGTGATAATAGTGCCGTCGCCAAGCGCTATTGCGCTCGAAGGCTTGCCGCACTTCTCAGCCCGCTCCCGGGCGGCAGCAACAGGGCGGCGGAAAGAAATATCTATTTTAGCCTGCTTGAGCAGCAGAGCAATCTTGTTCACCTCGCTGTCTGTGCCGGTGCCTAATGCAAGATGATTCAGCGCGGTGAAATAGCGGCGCACAATCTCATTCTTCGACGCATCGCAGCACACCTCATCATCGCTGATGCAGAAACCCACCATATTCACACCCATATCTGTGGGCGACTTATACGGATTCTCACCGTAAATCCCCTCAAACAGAGCGTTCAGCACCGGAAAAATCTCTATATCGCGGTTATAGTTGATAGCGATCTTATCGTAAGCCTCAAGGTGGAACGGGTCGATCATGTTGATATCGTTAAGGTCTGCCGTAGCAGCCTCGTAGGCTATGTTGACCGGATGCTTCAGCGGAAGACTCCACACAGGGAAAGTCTCGAACTTCGCATAACCCGCCTCGATGCCACGCTTATGCTCGTTGTACAACTGGCTCAGACACACAGCCATCTTGCCGCTGCCGGGGCCCGGAGCAGTCACAATCACAAGCGGGCGAGTAGTCTCTATATAGTCATTATGACCGAAACCCTCGTCTGAGGCAATAAGACCCACGTTATTGGGATAACCCTCGATAGTATAATGATAATAGGTTGTGATGCCCAGTCTTCCAAGACGGCTGCGGAATGCGTCCGCGCTTATCTGACCATTGTAATGGGTTATGACAACAGAGCTCACCATAAAGCCGCGCTTCTGAAACTCATCGCGCAGTCTCAGCACATCCATATCGTAGGTAATGCCCAGATCCTGGCGCACCTTATTCTTCTCGATATCCAGAGCGCTGATAACAATCACTATCTCAGCATGATCCTGAAGCTGAGTGAGCATCCTCAGCTTACTGTCAGGCTCAAAACCCGGCAAAACCCTGCTTGCATGATGATCGTCAAAAAGTTTTCCACCCAGCTCAAGATAGAGCTTGTTTCCGAACTGAGCGATGCGCTCCTTGATGTGCTCGCTCTGTATCTTCAGATACTTCTCGTTGTCAAATCCGTATTTCATAACGGGATGCAAATATACACATTTTTCACCCAACTTATCCCAACACATCCCCCGAATTTTCCCTCATCGCGTATAGTCATCGCTCATAAAGTCACCGCTCAGAGCTCACGCCAACTATATAAGGCGTCTTCCCGTGGGGAAACTCATCGAAGTTCTTGAAGTTATCGTTAAATAGAGCATTTCATTAATCTTTCGGTTAAAGAACACACGTTTCAGCAGGATGTACATAAAATCCTGAAAACGAGGACCTGTATATCAGATTTTTTAGTAATTTTGCAAAGGATTTCCACGCTGTGGGTGTGAGGCTCAATGGAGTGTTCACTACGGTAAGTGGGAGTCTAATGACATATTTAAGAAAAGCGTATATTGACGCTTTGTTCTTGGCTACCTGAAAATCTGGCAGTTTTCAAATCGAAGTCAGGGATAGAGT
>JAIDQW010000302.1 GCA_029062075.1 Paramuribaculum sp. | reverse complement strand
GGACCCGGGATCGAACCGGGATGGGTCGCCCCACCGGTGTTTGAGACCGGCGCGTCTACCGATTCCGCCATCCGGGCAATTCGGTTCGGTGCTGCAAAGGTAGTAATTGTTTATTTGTGGTGCAACCAATTGAGCATTTTTAATGTTTTTCTTGCAAAATTGCATCAGCGTGAATATTTTTCGATATATTTGCGAAAAACATAACCAGTACCTTAACTATGCCAAAGACTAAAAAAACATTGAATCTTATAAAAAATGACCCGTGGCTGGAACCTTATGCACCGGCTATCATCGGCCGCCATGAGGATGCAGTAAAGAAGGAGTCTGAACTCATCGGTACTTCCGGCTCGCTGGATGATTTTGCCAATGCCCACAATTATTTCGGGCTGCACCGCACTGCGGACGGGGGCTGGGTGTTCCGCGAATGGGCTCCAAATGCCACCGAAGTAACCCTTATCGGGGATTTCAGCGACTGGAAGGAGCAGGTGCGATACACTCTCCACCGGCTGCCGGACAGCGGGGTGTGGGAGATAACCCTGCCGGCAGACGCTTTGCATCACGGTCAGTTCTACAAAATGATTGTGCGCTGGAACGGTGGGGAAGGTGAGAGAATTCCCGCATACGCAACACGAGTTGTGCAGGACGAGAACACACATCTTTTCTCTGCTCAGGTCTGGAGCCCGGAGCCATACGATTGGAAAGTCAAGAAGTTCAAGCCGGATACCAAGCCGCTTTTAATATATGAATGTCACATAGGCATGGCTCAGGAACGTGAAGGTGTCGGAACATACACCGAGTTCCGCGACCTGATTCTTCCGCGCATCCATGCAGACGGCTACAATGCTATCCAGATAATGGCTATTCAGGAGCATCCCTACTATGGCTCTTTCGGCTACCATGTGTCAAGTTTCTTCGCTCCCTCAAGCCGTTTCGGCACTCCGGAAGATCTTAAATCGCTGATTGACAAGGCTCACGAGCTCGGCATCGCCGTGATTATGGATATTGTTCACAGTCATGCGGTTAAGAATGAGGTGGAAGGTCTCGGCAGACTTGACGGATCACCCGACCTTTATTTTTACGGTGACGGCAGGAGAGAGCATCCGGCATGGGATTCCCTTTGCTTTGACTATGGCAAGAACGAGGTGCTACACTTTCTGCTATCGAACTGCAAGTACTGGCTTGAGGAGTTCCGCTTTGACGGCTTCCGCTTTGACGGAGTTACTTCCATGCTTTATTACAGCCACGGACTCGGTGAGTCATTCGGCAGCTACGATGACTACTACAACGGACATCAGGATACCAACGCAATAACATATCTCACTCTCGCAAACAAGCTTATCCACGAGGTGAATCCGAGCGCAATAACCATCGCGGAGGAGATGAGCGGCATGCCGGGACTCGCAATTCCGGTTAAGGACGGCGGTATCGGCTTTGATTACCGCATGGCTATGGGTATTCCGGACTACTGGATCTGTATCATATACACATCTGACGCTGCCGACGAAAAGCCTT
>JAIDQW010000301.1 GCA_029062075.1 Paramuribaculum sp. | reverse complement strand
TCTAAAGCATTGGATTGACCTGCTGGTAGCTCAGATTGTTGTGATTTTCAACTGGTTTAATCCGGTGGCATGGCTTATGCGCGAGGAGCTGAAAACCGTGCACGAGTATCAGGCGGATATGGGCGTCATAGCCTCGGGAGCAGATATGAAATCGTATCAGATGCTTCTGATAGCCAAAGCGGTAGGCTATAAATTCCCCGGAATGGCTAACAGCCTTAATCACAGTAAGCTCAAAAAGCGCATCAATATGATGCTTCTGCCTCTTAGAAATCCGGCAGGAGCACGCCTGCGGTCGGTTCTTCTGGTTCTGGCAATAATTCTTGCTTGGGTGGCGGTGAGTTCTCCCGCCGTGGCCTCACGTCTGTCTCTTATACGCAGTTCAACTCTGGTTAAGGAGAAACTGCCTGAAGGAACTGTTGTGATTGACTTGACCAAACCGCAGCGCACCGGTGAGCCGGCGATATTTTTGAATGGTGAGCAGATAGATGCTGACGAGATGCATAATATAAATCCTAAAGATATAAAGGAAATATTTGTGAGCAAAAGGAACAGTTCGGACGGTGAAATATTCATTACCACAAAATAAAGAGATTATGAGGAAATTATTTGTTATGATACTGCTTTGCAGTGCAGCATTGAGCCATATATCCGCTCAGGATATTATGGTGGTGAAAGCCGGTACAATGGCTAAGCGTTCAACTTCCGTCAAAGAATTGGTGGCTAAAAAATCGGACTTCAAAGATCCGAAACTTTACAATAACTTCGGTGACAGCCGTTATGCGGCATTGTATGATTATAACCTCAATACCACCACCAAAAGCGGCGACCCGATAAAGGAAACTTATGTGACCGCTCTCAGAATTGGGGATAACGGTGCCGTTTTCACTGATTATATTACATTTCAGGCTGATTCAATCACTAACAGTGACCTGAGTGATGAGGAGAAGGCTGCTTTTAGTGAGAATGCGGGTAAGGTGGATTTCTTTTTCGTGCCGGAAATTGTTCAGAATATTCCTGAGGGAAAGCTTACGGTCACAGATCAGGCTGCAATTACAATAGGTAATTATTCCGAGCCTTTTGGAGAGATAGAGTGGAATCTGACAGAGGAAACAGACACATTTGCCGGCTTTCAGGTTAATGCTGCTGTGGGTTCATACGGCGGCAGAGAGTGGAAGGTGTGGTTCACTGAAGAGATTCCGGTGCCTTTCGGCCCCTGGAAACTTGCCGGACTGCCGGGATTGGTGCTTAAGGCTCAGGACAGCGAGAATATCCATGAATTTAAACTCATCTCTTTCACTAAAAGCGATGTGCCTATGGTTCAGAAAAAGAACCCTGCCGAGACAAAGACTGACAGGGATAAGTTTATTGAGATGAAAAACCGTACGGCTCAAAATCCGATGAAATCTATAGATCCTGCATCAATTTCCAATGTGATGGTGCAGAAGGCAACGAGTGGAGAGCCCAATTTGATTATAAACGGTATTCCACTGCGTGTTCCCGCAAACATATATATACCCCTTGAACTTAAATGAGCAGATTGCTGATAATATTATGGTTGCTCTCTGTTGCCTCTGTTGCCACCGCGCAGCAGAGACAACTCAGCGGCACTGTCAGCAACAGTGATGGCGAGCCGCTTGGGGGTGTAGCGGTGAAGGTGATGAGCGGAAAGAGAATACGAACCTTCACGCGCACATCCGGTACCGGTGACTACCTTATAAAGATACCTGAGGGAGATTCGCTCACACTGCGCTTCGAAAGGATGTCGTATGCCGCAATTGAAGTGCCTGTGCCGGCTTCGTCACGGTTAGATG
>JAIDQW010000300.1 GCA_029062075.1 Paramuribaculum sp. | reverse complement strand
CTCACCATTTCCTCTAATTTCAGGCAGTGAGCCCGGGAGCGAGGGAATCATGAAAAAGCCGAGAATGATTGATAGAATAATGGCAGTGCTACTCACAGATGTGCCGTCCCATTTCTCACAACCTTGAATGATGAATGCAATCACACCGAAAATCACCGCAATCAGCACCATAGGCTGCAGGCGGATAACGCGTCGCAGCATGAAATTGGCGGCAGTCATACCTTTTTTCCACCGGTCATCGTAGGCATATCCAAGAACAAATCCGGATAGAACGAAGAAGAAGTCAACAGCGAGGTAGCCGTGATTAATCTGCTGGTCAACAGGGCTTGTGGCGAAAGCTTCACCGAAGTGATAGAGTATAACCATAAGAGCGGCAACTCCACGGAGTCCGTCAAGCAGCTCATAACGGGGTTTTGCGGGAGTGATAGAATTATTAAGCATAGGTCAGATTTGTTTTCCTGTGCAAAGGTAGGCAAGAAAAAACTATAAAAAATTGTCCTATGTCAATTTATCGCGACCTAAGCCTGCTGAGTGTAGCAGGCGTTATGCCGAGATATGATGCTATGAAAGCTAAATTCGCCCGCTGAATAACCAGTGGGAACTGCCGGCAAAACTCCTCGTACCGTTCTTTTGCCGGGAGAGTCAGCCGCTCTTTGTGAGAACGATGCAGGCGACGGTACTCATTTTGATGAATCACCCGTCCCCAGTTAGCCCAGTCCAAATCCGATGACCAGAGCCGCTGAATATCATCAACAGCAATCCGGTAAGCATTAACCGGCTCCAGAGTCTCCACAAACTCCTCGCTGACACGGTTGTAGTACATCTCATCCATGCTGAACACAATACCGCCCTCTTCTGAAAAAGAGGTGGTAATCTCCTCGCCATCCACCAGCCAGAAAGAGCGGGTGATTCCGTTCTCAATGAAAAAAGCTGAGCGACAACGCTCACCGGCTCTTACCAGAAGCGTGCGTTTAG
This sequence comes from Paramuribaculum sp., assembly GCA_029062075.1. GTDB lineage: Bacteria > Bacteroidota > Bacteroidia > Bacteroidales > Muribaculaceae > Paramuribaculum. The sequence continues at coordinate 780 of JAIDQW010000300.1, read as the reverse complement.
GGAAATCGCAAGGATGAAGGCACTCCAGCAACCGAGCCATTGACTCATCACCCACAGCCCAGTCACTCCTGATGCGGCCAATAATGCGAGGAATATCTGAGGAGGAAACAACCATAAATCAGATGCAGGAATTGTCATCAAATGATTTGTCCCAGTCCTTCCACACCGCCTCGTAGCCAAGATCGCGTATTTCCTGCGCCACCTCCCGCGGGGTCCGGTCATCTGACACCTCAAACTGCTCAAGCGCCTCCGGGGTGGAAACGTAGCCTCCAGGCTCGGTCTTGCTACCTGCACTCATGGATGTTACGCCAAGCTTCATCATATTGGCACGGAACTGCGGCTTCTCTCTTGTGGAGTAAGAAATATCCACATCATGGTCAAAAATGCGGAAAGCCATAGTGAGTTGGGCGAGCTCACGGTCGGTCATAACAACATTCGGAGTATAACCACCCTCTGCCGGACACATTCTGGGGAAGTTAATGCTATATTTCGTTTTCCAGTAATTACGCCTCAGATAGCTGAGATGACGCGCAAGCATAGTCACATCCGTACGCCAGTCTTCCAGCCCGATTAGTACTCCCATTCCTATTTTATGCACACCCGCAGCCCCCATGCGGTCAAAACCGTTCACACGCCACTCAAAGATAGACTTCATGCCCCGAGGATGATAGGTTTTGTAAGCCTTTTCGTTGTATGTTTCCTGAAAGCAAACCACTCCGTTGAGCCCGCTGTGAGTCAGCCGCTTATAGTCTCTTTCCTTCATCGGCATAACCTCTATGG
>JAIDQW010000030.1 GCA_029062075.1 Paramuribaculum sp. | reverse complement strand
AAATATCTGTATGTCCGTTTTGTAGCATCAAATCTCGCATGAGCATTTTCTGCTACCGGAACTATACCATTGACTGCTATATTCTTGCCCAGAATAGAATTCAGGCTTCTCGTGAATGACGTTAAATCCAAAATTATATTCGAGGAATCAAAATGCGCGGGCATCATTCGGGCATTGACGCCCGCATCAGTTCTACCCGCACCTGTTACTTGAATATCTGAGCGCAATAGGGTGGACAATGCTTCCTCAACTGCTTGCTGAACAGATAAGTCGCCAGGCTGTCTCTGCCATCCGTGAAATGGTGCGCCTAAAAATGCCAGATTTAGAAAATAGCGTTGCAAAACTAATCCTTTTCAAGATAAGTGTAGCCGTATAGTCCTGAACGATAATTACTAAGGAACTCACGTCCTTCTTCTGGGGTAATTTTGCCGGCTTTCATTGATGAAGTTACCCAGGTCTCAACATTCCTTACTAATTTCTTGGGGTTATATTCCACATAATCAAGAACCTCGGCTACAGTTTCTCCGTCAATAACTCTATCTATTTCATAACGGTCCTCATACACGCTGATGTGAACCGCGTTAGTGTCACCGAAGAGATTATGCATATCACCCAATATCTCCTGATATGCACCAACGAGAAATACTCCTATATAATAGGGCTCTCCTTTCTTTACTGCATGAACCGGCAAAGAAGGGGAGATGCCATGATTGGTTATAAAGTTGGCTATCTTACCGTCACTATCACAGGTAATGTCTTGAATAGTACAGGTTCGGGCTGGACGTTCATCAAGTCGTCCTATTGGCATGATTGGAAATACCTGATCAATAGCCCAACTGTCAGGAAGTGATTGAAACAATGAAAAATTACAGAAATATTTGTCAGGTAACATTCGTGCAATCTTTTTAAGTTCTTCAGGCGCATGTTTCATATTGCCTGCTATATCTCCGACTTCACGGGCTATACTCCAGAATAGTTTCTCAATCTGAGCACGGGTTTTGAGATCAAGCATGCCCAGGCTGAATCTGTCGAGTGCCTCTTCTCTTATCTGTAATGCATCATGCCAGCTCTCAAACAGTCTTGGTTGATCAAGTTTATCCCAGATATCATAAAGTTCTCTTGCCAGTTCATCCGCATCATTAGAAATTTCCTCTGCATCTTTCCATAAGGGGAGCTGAGTAGTTTCCAATACTTCAAAAATAAGAACAGAATGATGCGCGGCAAGTGATCTTCCGCTCTCGGTTATTATATTAGGCTGCTTAAGATTGTTCTTTCGGCAAACATCCACAAGCGATGAAACTGCATCGTTGGCATACTCCTGAATGGAATAATTCATTGAACTTTCAGAAGCTGAACTTCGAGTTCCATCATAATCCACTCCAAGACCGCCACCAATATCCAGAAAGTCAATATTATATCCCATCTTGGAG
>JAIDQW010000003.1 GCA_029062075.1 Paramuribaculum sp. | reverse complement strand
CGTAAGATATTCTATAATTAAGGTTATTTATTTTCTGATTGGCTTATAATTATTTACTTTTGCGGTGCATTATCTTCAGAAATTCTAATTAATTATCACATAATATGAAAAAGTCATTTATTCTTGCGGGATGTTTGGCTCTCGCTTCCGCAGTTTGTTCTGCGGAATCTCCTCTATGGCTTCGCTATTCGGCTATTTCGCCGGATGGTAATACCATAGCCTTCACCTATCAGGGTGATATTTTCACCGTACCGGTTAATGGAGGTACTGCGAAGCAGCTTACAACTAACCCCGCTTATGATTCCCGCCCGGTTTGGAGCCCGGATGGAAAAACCATTGCTTTTGCTTCTGACAGAGAGGGTAGTCTGGATGTGTTTGTTATGCCGGCAGCCGGTGGCGCGCCAAAACGGTTGACCACTAATTCCGGTTCTGAAACCCCACTCGCTTTCCGTGACAACGGTACTGTACTCTTCTCGGCAAGTGAAATGCCTACCTCTGCTGACATCCAGTTTCCTTCCGCTCAGTTCCCTCAGGTTTACTCTGTAAGTGTGAATGGTGGTCGTCCGGTGATGTTTACTTCAATCGCGATGGACCAGATAGATGTGAATCCTGTTAGCGGTGCTATTCTTTACACTGACAAAAAGGGTTACGAGGACTACTGGCGCAAACACCACACAAGTTCCATTGCCCGAGATATATGGACAGCAAATGCCGATGGCAAAACCGGTTTCAAAAAACTCACTGATTTTGCGGGAGAGGATAGAAACGCGATATGGGCACCTGACGGTAAATCATACTACTATCTGAGCGAGAAGAACGGTTCGTTCAATGTGTATAAAGCAGCTCCCGGTGCTCAACCGGTGCAGCTCACACAGCACACAAAACATCCCGTGCGCTTCCTAACTGCTTCTAAAAACGGTAAGCTGGCTTATTCCTACAACGGAGAGCTCTACACTCTCACCGAAGGTGGCAAGCCAGAAAAGGTAAACGTGACTATTGTCAAGGATAACCTCGAAAAGCCTTTGCAGCCTCAGGTAAGAACCAATGGCGCATCTACAATAGCTGTTTCACCGAGCGGTAAGGAGGTAGCGTTTATAAACCACGGTGATGTTTATGTTACCTCAATTGAATATAATACAACCAAGCGTATAACAGACACTCCTCAGCAGGAAAGAAATGTTGATTTCAGCCCTGACGGTCGCTCGCTCGTATATTCAGCCGAGCGCGGAAATACCTGGGGTATTTATGAAAGCAAAATCGTGCGTCCCGAGGATAAGCTGTTTACCTACGCAACTGAAATTGAAGAGACTCCTCTTGTAGTCAGCGATGAAACCTCTTTCCAGCCGCTATATTCTCCTGACGGAAAGGAGGTGGCATACCTTGCAAACAGAACTGAACTTAAGGTAATCAATCTCGACACAAAAAAATTCGCACCGTTCTCCCCGCGAAATACAATTATTCATATTCCGATGGCGATGTGACATATCGTTGG
>JAIDQW010000299.1 GCA_029062075.1 Paramuribaculum sp. | reverse complement strand
GTAAAGGAAGATGGAACTGTTATTGGCACTGCAACAAGAAAAGAGTGTCACAGCGGTTCGATGCTTCTGCATCCGGTTGTTCATCTACATGTAGTTACGCCGGACGGTAATATCTTTTTGCAGAAGAGGTCAATGACCAAGGATATTCAGCCGGGAAAATGGGACACGGCTGTTGGAGGTCATGTTGATTGTGGAGAGACGGTTGCGGAAGCCGTTGTCCGGGAAGCAATGGAGGAGCTGGGAATTGATGCGTCCGGAGCTAAACTGCTGAAAAAATATGTGTTCACCAGCTCTGTTGAGCGAGAATTGGTGAACACCCATTATATTGTTGTAGATTCAGACAGCTTTATTCCTGCTCCGGCGGCAGATGAGGTGGATGATGCGCGCTTCTGGACCAGAAATGAAATTGAAGAGGCATTTGACAAAGATATTCTGACACCCAATCTTGAGATGGAATTGAAAACTATTCTACCGTTGATATCTAAAGAGTTATGACACTCAATGACTATTTACAGCTTGCAGGCGTCATAATAGCTCTTGCTATATGCGTAATCTATATAATCCGGAGAATCCTTGCGGATAAAAGATGCAAAGGCGGAAAGTACGACAATTGCAGTGGTTGTCCGCTTGCCGGCAATTGTAAAGGTCATCACAATTCCCGATCGTGCGGGTGTTCCTGAGATTAGAAAGTAACAGACATCTGCACCTGTAATCTATTTGAATGTAGAATATTACCTGCAAAATCTTTTCTCAGACCGTAGTCATATTCTATTCCTGCTCCAACGAATCTGTTGAAGTTGTAGAGCACGTTGGCAACAAAATAGTCTCCGTATCTATAGGTGTCGGTTGAAATGTCGGCATTATCAGGAAGATAGTTTACAAGATGACTGAATACCAGATTTGTAGAAACTTTAGAACTGAACTTATAGTTTAATCCGGCCGTGAGTCCCAGATTCTTGACCATTTCAAGCTTGCCTGCTTTAGTGGTAGGCACGGCATCAAGATTGAGCCCGGTATCATCTTGAAGATAGGTGGAGATTCCTCTTCCGTAAACAATATTGTAGTTCCAGCTTAAGGGACCGTAAATTTGATTCATACCTGACAGCTGAACCCCCATTCCAGCAAGTACCTTGTTTTGTTCGCTTGAAAGATTCCTATATTGCATAGCTCTGAAAATACCGGAAATGCGGGCGTGGGATTTACCTCCGTTCCAAGCATATTGAAGGTATAAGGGTATTACAGGGATACGCTGATTGACCTGTTAGGTTGAGCAATTAGTTGGTAGTTCAGTTGTTGTGGACTCAACA
>JAIDQW010000298.1 GCA_029062075.1 Paramuribaculum sp. | reverse complement strand
CAGTATGTGCCCGAGTTTGTTGACCTCCTCAAAAAACTTGCCGACACCGGCAAGGTGGAGTTCCTTGCTGAAACATACGCTCATTCCCTCTCTTCACTCGCCGATCCTGAAGAGTTCGCCGCTCAGGTAAAAGCTCACGATGACAAGATTTTCGAGCTTTTCGGAGTCCGTCCCAAGGTGTTCCGTAACACCGAGCTTATTTACTGCGATGAGCTCGCTCCTCAGATTCTCGAAATGGGATACAAAGGAGTGATTACAGAAGGCGCAAAGCACATTCTCGGCTGGAAATCGCCCAACTACGTTTACTCCGCTGCAAGCGCACCCAAGCTCAAACTCCTTCTTAAGAACTCAAAACTGAGCGATGACATCTCTTTCCGCTTCAGCAACCCCGAATGGGATGCATATCCTCTCACTGCAGACAAGTACATTGACTGGATTGCAAACACTCCCGCTGACGAGCAGATTGTCAACCTCTTTATGAATCTTGAAACATTCGGAGAGATGCAGAACCGCGACACCGGTATATTCCAGTTCCTTGAAGCACTGCCTCGTTTCGCCAAAGAGCGTGGTATTGACTTCTGGACTCCCAGTGAAGCTGTCAGCAAGCTCAAACCTGTTGGAGAGTTGTCTATCCTCCACCCAATCTCTTGGGCGGACGAGGCAAGAGACACCTCTGCATGGCTTGGCAACAAGCTCCAGAACGAAGCTTTCAACAAGCTTTACTCTGTGGCTGAGCGTGTAAGACTCTGCGATGACCGTCGTCTCAAGCAGGACTGGTATTATCTTCAGGGTTCCGACCATTTCTTCTACATGGCTACCAAGCACATGAATGACGGTGCTGTTCACTCTCATTTCAGCCCCTACGAAACTCCTTTCCAGGCGTTTACAAACTACATGAATGTCCTTGCCGACTTCATTGTGCGCGTTGAAGAGCAATATCCCCTCTCCATTGAAAATGAAGAGCTCAACTCGCTGCTCACCACTATACGCAATCAGGCTACTGAAATCGAAACTCTCAACAAAGAGGTTACCTCCATGCGCAAGAATCTTGAGCACTACAACGAGGAGCACGCTCTACGCGAAAAAGTTGAGACACCCGCAAAGCCTGAAGCGAAACCTGCTGCGAAACCTGCTGCAAAAGCACCGGCTAAGAAAGCTCCGGCTAAAAAAACCGCCGCTGCTAAAAAGCCCGCTACAAAGAAAGCCACTAAGTAGCTGACTGACATTCAACAAAAAAAGAGACTGTCTAACAACCAAAGTTAGTCAGTCTCTTATTTTTTTCTTGAAAATAAATTCTGTTACTCGTTGCCTTTCTGCTGGGCTTCATACTCTGCCTCCGCCTCAGCAAGCAGCTTCTGACTCTCGGCATCTTTCTGCCAGTGGAACGGCACGAAATTGCTTGAAGGATTTACCCAGGACGGCTTGCGGCAAGCATAAATGATAAACGGGAGTATCACAAACAGAGCCACACCGCCGAACAATACCGAATACCATATCGTATTTCCTCCGACGTTTATCTGACTCGGCGGGAAGAAACTGAGAACAAATGCGAGAAGTGAACCGAGGAAACCTACTCCTCCAACAACCCACATCAGCCAGTTGCCTTTGCTGCCGATTCTGAACGGACGCTTTGCATTCTTCATCGAGTAGCGCAGATAAAGAGCTGCGGCAAACATCAGAAGGTAAGCGATTAGATAAAGAAGAACTGTTAATTGCGACAGTATCTGATAGAAACTCTGCACTGTCGGCATCACCACGAATAGAAGCGACAGAAGAGTCACCGCGCCTCCCTGAATGAGCAGGATATTTTTCTGCACACCATTCTTGTTGGTCTTCTGGAAGAAAGGAGGAAGATAACCAGCCTTACCTACCGCAAACACACCCTTTGAAGGACCGGCAACCCATGTTAGCACTCCGGCGAGAACACCGAATGCAAGCGCGATAGCTATTACCGGTGTGAGCCATTCGATATGGAACACTTTACAGTAGTTGTCAAAACCGACGAGCAGACTCTGAACAAGATTGATATCGCTCTTGGGGATGATTATGCCGAGGGCGTATGTGCCAAGCACGAAAATCAACACAGTGGCAAGCGCACCGCCAAACACTGCTTTAGGATAATTCACCGCCGGACGTGAAATTTCACGTACATGCACACCGCTCATCTCCATACCGGCATAGAACAGGAATATTGACGCAGCAAGAACCACATTATCGAAGTTGGTCAGATCCGGGAAGAAACTGCCGTGGAAATCCATGCATGACTTACCACCCATGCAAAGGAAAATCACACCGAAGATAACCAGCACACCGGCAGGAATGATTGTGCCGACCATACCGCCGATTTTCGAAACCTTTCCTACCCAGCCGAGTCCTTTGAGAGAAATGAATGTGGCAAGCCAATAGATGGCAAGAACCACCGCGATGGTATAATAGCGGTTTGCCGCAAGATGTGAGTCAAACACATGGTCCATACCCACAAATGCGAGACTCACCGCTCCGAAAGTCAGCACTGTCGGAAACCAGATAGTACTCTCCACCCACTGAAGGAAGATGCCGAGAAAACCCGCCTTGGTACCAAAAGCCTCACCTATCCAGCGGAAC
>JAIDQW010000297.1 GCA_029062075.1 Paramuribaculum sp. | reverse complement strand
CTCCATTAGAACCGAAAATAAATCCGGGGGTGATAAATACTCTTGCTTTGTATAGGGCGTCATCCGCCAATTTCTCTCCGGATGGGTAATCGTCGGGCACCTTAGCCCAGAGAAACAATCCTTTTTGCTTTGAATCAAAAGTGCAACCAAGTGACGTTGCTATTTCTTCAGCAATTTTGCGGCGTTCTGAATAAACCGAATTAAGTTCGTCATACCAATCTTTGTCACACTGCAATGCCTTGACAGCTGCAAGCATTATGGGTTTGAACATTCCGGAATCAATATTTGATTTGACTTTTAGTATCCAGTTGACAAACTGAGCGTTACTCGCAAGCATTGCAACTCGCCATCCTGCCATATTGTGGCTTTTACTCAGTGAGTTAAGCTCTATTGCAATATCCTTCGCACCCGGTACAGATAAAATACTTTCCGGATTTGGGTTTAAGATGAAGCTGTATGGATTATCATGAGCAATAACGATATTGTGCTTTTTACCAAATTCTATCAATTGGGTATATAAACTCATGTCTGCAGGTGTACCGGTTGGCATGTGGGGATAGTTTACCCACATAAGTTTGATTTTTTCCAGCGGTAGGGTTTCAAATTTTTCAAAATCCGGTTTCCAACCGTTTTCCTCGGTAAGGTCGTAAGTGAAAATTTCTGCTTGAACAAGGTTGCTAACGGATGTATATGTGGGATATCCGGGATTAGGAACGAGAACTCCGTCTCCAGGATTGAGAAAAGCGAGGGAGATATGTAGAATACCTTCTTTACTTCCGATAAGAGGCTGAATTTCAGTGTCCGGATTAAGTTCTACACCGTACCAGTTTTTATACCAGTCGGCAAACGCTTGTCTTAATGCAGGTAATCCGACGTATGGTTGATAGCTGTGATTGCTTTCTTTGGCAGATTCATGTGCCAATGTTGAAATGACCTCAGCCGCTGGCATTCTGTCTGGTCCACCTATTCCAAGTGAAATAATATCCATGCCTTTGGCATTCATTTCTGCAACTTCACGCAACTTGCGCGAAAAATAGTATTCTTTAACCGAAGAAACTCTGTCGGCGGGTTTAATTTCAGATTTCATTCTTACATTCTTTATATTCTCCAAGTACTTTGAAGTCATTCAGAAGGGGTCGTACGGCATCAAGAGCCTGACGGTATCTTACAAACGAACTAAAAGTTATATCAACGTAAAATCTATATTCCCATTCTCTACCTATTATTGGCATTGACTGGATTTTTGACAAATTCATATCATAAAAAGTAAAGATTGTCAGAATTTTTGATAAAGCACCCTGGGTGTGAGGAAGAGTAAATACTACAGATGCTTTATTTAATTCTTCATCTTTAGGCTTGAGTTCCTGTGCAACAAGAGGATCTGCAAGAATTAAAAAACGGGTGAAATTGCGTTTATTGGTTTCTATACCTTTATCAATAATATCAAGATTGTAAAGATTTGCCGCGAATTCACCACATATAGCTGCATGACCAGTGAGATTATTTTCTGATATATCTTTTGCGCTTCCGGCTGTATCTGTTTTCTCAACTATGCGTAGATTCGGGTGTTTCCTGAGATATTGTTCGCATTGCATTAGCGCCATTGGATGAGAATTCACTTCATATAGTTCTTCAATTTTTTGCTCTTTAATTGCAGCGAGAACATGCGAAATTCTCATCTTATATTCACCTATAATCGTGAGATTGCTTTTTCTTAGCAACTCATGATTTTGGAGCAATGCACCGGCTATTGTATTTTCTATAGCCAATATGCCGATTAACGATGCATCGGTATCAAGGGTTTCAAACATGGAGTTAAAAGTGTCGCATGGCACAGTGTCTATTTCCTGCGGATGGAAATACGCCCTTGCTGCCGCATCATGGTAGCATCCGGCTACTCCTTGTATGGTTACTTTTCGTTTCATATCCACATGCTACATAAAAAATCCCGTCGTCAAACATAGGCGCCGGGATTTTATTATGAATAATTTTAGTTATATCCTTTGATGA
>JAIDQW010000296.1 GCA_029062075.1 Paramuribaculum sp. | reverse complement strand
TACGCGGTAAATTTCTTTACCACCAAGGGCGATAAGGTCGTTATACAGACACCGGTTTATCATCCGTTCAGAATTGTTACCGAAGGAAACGGCAGAACAGTTGTGGAGAATCCGCTGATACCTTCCAATGATTCCACCGGCTACAAGATGGACCTCGAAGGGCTCGAAAAGATTTTCGCAACAGAGCGCCCCAAACTTATGATTCTTTGTAATCCTCACAACCCCATTGGCATTCAGTGGAGCAAGGAGACACTCGCTCAGGTCGGAAAACTTGCGCGCAAGTATGGAGTTATCGTGGTGAGCGACGAGATTCACGGCGACCTGATGCTTTATAAGCGCCGTCATATTCCGTTCATTGAAGCTGGTGAGGATGCTGCAGCTGTCGGCATAGCTTTCGGAGCTCCGTCAAAAACATTCAATATCCCCGGTCTCGTAAGCTCTTGGGCGGTTGTCCGCAATCCGGAGCTGCGTAAGCCTTTCTACAACTGGATGGAGGTGAATGAATTTTCAGCACCCAATTTCACCGCTATGGTTGGCACCGAGGCGGCATACACCCACGGTGAGCCTTGGCTTGACGAACTCCTTGAATATATTCAGGGAAATATAGAGGCTGTTGAATCTTTCTTTGCTGACAATTGTCCGGATATAAAAGTTATTCGTCCCGAAGCTTCATTCCTTATTTGGCTTGACTGCCGCAATCTCGGCATGAGTCAGAAAGAACTGGTGGATTTCTTTGTGAATGATGCTCGTCTCGCACTCAATTCTGGCACAATGTTCGGCTCGCAGGGCGAAGGTTTCATGCGTCTTAACATTGCGCAGCCCAGAGCCGGACTACTCAAATCTCTATCCTCGGTTGTCAAGGCACTTGCGGCACGCACTGTCAACGCTTAGAAAACTCTATCTTGAATCGGGTCAGCGGAGTAGTTGACTCAGTTGGCTCATCTGTGCGGAGGCTGAATTTGCATCCGTGCTGACGCAGTATTTCACCCACCATCATCAGTCCGAGTCCCTGTCCCCCGCGTTTGGTGGAAAAGAATGGTGAGAACAGTTTTTTCGATGCCTCGCTGCTTATGCCGGCACCGTTGTCGGTAATCTCTATACTTGGCGGGTTTGCGGTAACCGAAATTTCAATATTACCTTCTCCACCTCGGCTCATGATGCTCTCGGTGGAGTTCTTCACTATATTCACTATCACCTGTTCAAGCAGCACTGGATCCGCATCGGCAAAAACATCCTTCTCAGGAGTTTTGATTGTGATTTCCAAGCTGCTTCCCGCAAGACCCTCCAGAAAGGGCTTCATGCTTCTTATTCTTTCTCCTAATTCTATCCGGGTCAGTCGGGCTGTGGGAATACGCACAACATCAGCGTAGGAGGTAATGAAATCCCTCAGGCTGTCACATCTGTCGCTGCAACTGTCTATCGCTTCGGCTATATCCGGCTCGTTTTCAAGAACGGTACCCATTGTGTCAAGCATCGACTTGACACCTGTCATGGTATTGTTT
>JAIDQW010000295.1 GCA_029062075.1 Paramuribaculum sp. | reverse complement strand
ATATTATATTTTCTGTTCGGTAAAAAAAGTCGCCGGACAAAAAATCCGGCGACAATTCATATAAAAGTGTTCAAATTATCTGTTAGATGGCATCTTCCTCAACGGTTTCAAGAGCATCAGCGTCTGCTTCAGGAGCAGGTTCGTCTGAGGTGGCTGCCTCAAGTTTCTTCATAATGGAGAAGATGAATGCGGCAGATAGGAGACAGATAACGATGAGGATACCCCAGATTACGGCTACAGGTATCTTGCCCCAGAGCAGCATGGGGATAGAAACAAGGTAGTTACCGATAGCTGTTGCGGCAAACCATCCGCCCATCATAGAGCCTTTGAGCTTGGGAGGAGCAACCTTGCTCACGAAGGATATGCCCATTGGCGAGAGAAGGAGCTCGGCAAAAGTCAGGAGCAGGTAGGTGGATATAAGCCAGTTGGATGAAACATCACCATTGGTTCCCACAAGGCTGAGAGAGCCGAGTACCATTACGCCGTAGGCAGCTCCCGCCATGATCATACCGTAGCCGATTTTGCGGGGAGCGGAGGGTTCCTTACCCTTGCGGGCGAGCCATGCGAAGAGTGCCATTGAGAACGGAGTCAGTGCAACCACATAGAAGGGGTTGAACTGTTGATAGATAGCAGGGTCGATATTGGTAACGGTTTCGGGAGTGTTGTAGTAGAGATAAGCTACAATTCCAACGCATGCTGCGAGAATAATGCCGCTTATGGTACGTCCCTTAGCCGATTTGCTCTGAATAAGAGAGAAGAATGCATAAACACCGGCTGCTATTGAAGCGAGTGCCCAGATGTTGAAGCCGATGCGAGTCCAGGATGAAGATTCACCGGCAGTACAGCTCTTTGCAAACTCGGTGAGGGTCTGACCGTTCTGGTGGAAAACCATCCAGAAAAATATTACGACTGCAAATACAAGGAGCAATGCCACAACGCGCTGTTTGGTCTGCTCCGGAGTGAGCTCAGGCACTTTGGCGGTAGCCTGCTTTTTGTCGGTTGCCACTGCTGGAGCTTTCTTGTCGGTAATGATATGTTTGTAAGTGTTGCGACCTAATGCATAAATGAGGAAGCTCACGATGAGTGATACGCATGCAAGACCGAATGCCCAGTTGCAGCCTTCGGAAAATGCTGAGATATATCCCTGAGCGAAGTCAGTGAGAGAGCCATCGGTGAAACCGCATTTGTCAGCGAACTGAGTGAGCCAGTCGGTGAGAGAAACACCCTTTTCAGCGGCGAAATCGTTCATCGCCTTTACAGCGTCATTGCTCACTCCGCTCATATCGGTGAAACCTTTGGTGTCAAGGCACCAGTTTGAAACTGTTGCAGCCATAGGCTCATTGGTCAGGTAGCCTGCCTTAGCGAGCTGCCAGTTTTTCAGACCTATAGCCGCCATGGGAGCGAACATTGATCCGAGGTTGATTGCCATGTAGAAGAGTGAGAAAGCCGAGTCGCGGCGGCTTGCGTAGCGGGAGTTATTATATAAGTCACCCACCATCACCTGGAGATTACCCTTGAAAAGACCGGTGCCTGCCGATATCAGGAGCAGAGCGGCAAAGAGAATCATCAGTGATGTATTGCTGCGGACAGGTGTGGGAGCTGACATAAGTGCATAGCCTACAAACATTACGGCAATACCGGTTACAACGCATTTTGAGAAACTCCATTTGTCTGCCAGCCATCCGCCGAGCAGAGGCATGAAATAAACTAAAGCAAGGAAAATTGAGAAAATCTGTCCTGTCCATGCTGCATCGAGACCGAACTTAGCCTGCAAGTAAAACAGGAAGATTGCGAGCATTGTGTAGTAGCCGAAGCGCTCACCTGTGTTGGCAAGCGCGAGCACGTACAGTCCTGCGGGTTGATTTTTGAACATGATAATGGTATTGGTTAGGTGAAAATTGATTATTTTCTTTCAGCATCCTCCTTGGCTTTGAAAGCAACGGCATACATTTTCATCTGCTTGACCATTGCGAGAAGTCCGTTGGAGCGGGTAGGGGAAAGGTTTTCAGCGAGTCCAATTTTGTCAATGAAGTAGAGGTCGCTTTCAACTATTTCAGTGGGGGTATGTCCGTTCAGCACATCAATCAGAAGGGCTATTATCCCCTTGACAATTATGGCATCGGAATCAGCTGTGAAATATACTTTTCCATCTCGAAGCTCGGCATTAAGCCACACCCGGCTCTGGCAACCTTCAATCAGATGGTCAGGAGTTTTGAATTTCTCTTCGATAGGGGGAAGGGTGTTACCGAGATCGATAATCATGGAGTATCTGTCCATCCAGTCGTCAACACCTTCAAAATCCTCTATAATTCTGTCTTGCTCTTGATTTATAGTCATAATGTCGCTCAGTTAAACAAAAATCCTTAATGACGGACTTGCCGCCTCACATATATCCTTTCTCACTCCGGTTTTTCGGCTAATATCACATTCAGAACGGTTTGTCCCACCGCTCTGAGTGGCGCGGTATCAATATTGTTCATATTATCCTGATGTGTGTGCCAGGTGGCTGGGAAAGAACCGGTTTTGGCGTTGTTGCATTCAACAATGTCAATGCAGGGGATACCGTTGCGCGAAATAAACAGATGGTCATCTATCAGCGCACCGCCGATTTTATTGGGAAAAAATGATGAGTATCCGGCGCGGGCTGCAGTGCCCCACACTTTGTCAACAATATTTGAAGCGTTGCGCACAGAATAGTATTCGCGGTGGAATTTTGCATCCCTACCTCCCACCATATCGAGCACAATACCGTATTTGGGACGGTTTTGGGAGGTGTAAGGGTCGTTTTCGCACCAATACTGAGTACCGAGACACCAGCTTTCTTCATTGCTGGTGAGTCCGGAACTCTCTCCATAATCCTCGGCATCCACAAGAAGAAAGTCAACACCTGTCTCGGGGCGGTTTGCAGCGAGAATGCGGGCGAGTTCAAGAATCACTCCCACACCGCTCGCGCCATCGTTGGCACCGTCTATCGGAGTGTCACGTTTACTTTCATCCTCCTCATTGTCCGCCCACGGGCGTGTATCATAATGGGCTGCAATAAGAATGCGGTGGTTTTGCTCGGGATTTATGCTTCCTATTATATTTTTGATGGGGAGGACCTCGCCGGTATAAGCTTTTTTACTGCCGGTCTGCACATAAACGGTGTCAACTCCGTGGCGCTTCAGCTCATCAGTAAGATAGGTGACGCATCTGGAATGGGACTCGCTGCCGGGCACTCGCGGACCGAATTCCACTTGCCTTTTTATATATGAGTATGCGCTGTCGGCATTGAATTTCACAGTATTGTTTTTAGGAGTAGCGACACTCTGTTCCTTTTTAGAGGCTGTGCCCGCGCATGAGGTCATCAAAACGGCTGCTGCAATAGCAAGTTTTATAATAGTTTGCATATCATTAATATAATAATGTGCAAAGTTAAGGTTTGTTGAGTATATTTGCAATGAAATAAATTTAGCAGATGACAACCGATAAAGATATAGAGAGACAGATTAAGGAGCTCAGAGAGGAAATAGAGCGTCACAATCATAATTATTATGTAAAGAATGCTCCGGAAATTACGGATATTGAGTTTGACACTCTGATGAAGCAGTTGGAGGCGCTTGAGGCGGCTCACCCGGAGTTTGACGATGAGCTCTCGCCAACAAAGCGCGTTGGCAGTGATCTCTCCAAAGGCTTTGTGCAGGCACCTCACATCTATCCGATGCTGTCGCTCGGAAATACGTACAGTGTTGAGGAAGTTGATGATTTTGTGAAGCGCACCCGCGATGCACTTATGGGACAGGATGCCGTTATTGTAGGGGAAATGAAATTTGACGGCACATCAATATCGCTGATTTACGAGGATGGCAGACTGGTTAGGGCGGTTACTCGCGGTGACGGTGAAAAAGGTGATGTCGTCACTGAAAATGTGAAGACGATAAAGTCTATCCCACTGGTGCTGAAAGGTACCGGTTGGCCTCGTCAGTTTGAGATACGTGGTGAG
>JAIDQW010000294.1 GCA_029062075.1 Paramuribaculum sp. | reverse complement strand
ATTTCAAGGTAATCGTTCACGTCGGCAGCTGTTCTCTCCGTGAGGCTAAGGAACTCGCTCGCCATGCAGCTGAAATCGGAGCATGGGGTATCGGTGCAATGGCTCCTCCTTTCCCTAAAATCGGTCGTGTGGAAGAGCTCGTGAAATATTGTGAGGAAATAGCTTCCGCAGCTCCCAATCTCCCCTTCTACTATTACCATATCCCCGCATTCAACGGGGCATTCCTGCCGATGATTGAAATGCTCAAGGCGGTTGATGGAAGAATTCCCAACTTCGCCGGCATCAAATACACATTCGAGAGCCTGTACGAGTACAACCAGTGCCGCCTTTACAAGGACGGTAAATTCGATATGCTTCACGGTCAGGACGAAACCATTCTTCCTTCACTCGCACAGGGCGGGGCACAGGGCGGTATCGGCGGTACCACCAACTACAACGGTAAAGAGCTCGTTGGCATTATCGAAGCTTGGGAAAAAGGCGACCTCGAAACAGCTCGCGAAAAGCAGAATTTCTCACAGGCTGTTATCAATGTTATCTGCAACTATCGCGGCAACATTGTCGGTGGTAAACGCATTATGAAACTTATCGGTCTTGACCTCGGTCCCAACCGTGTTCCCTTCCGTAATCTCACCGATGAAGAGGAAGCTGCAATGAAGAAAGAACTTGAAGCGATCAACTTTTTTGAACGTTGCAATAAATTCTGATTGAAAGATGTGGACTAAAGATACCAAAAAATATCTTTCAGAATGGGGAGAGCACTATCGTCGGGATCTTCTTGATGATATCCTCCCTTTCTGGCTTAAGCACGGACTCGACAAGGTGAACGGAGGAGTTTACACCTGTGTTGACCGGGAAGGAAATCTCATGGACTCTACTAAATCCGTCTGGTTTCAGGGACGATGCGCATTCATATATTCTTTCGCTTATAATAATATTGAAAAGCGACCTGAATATCTTGAAATGGCGAAGAGCTGCATTGATTTCTCCAATAAGTATTGCTATGATACGGATGGCAGAATGTACTTCGAAGTTACTGCAGACGGAAAGCCATTGCGCAAACGCCGTTACGTGTTCAGCGAATGTTTCGCGGCTATAGCACTCGCCGAATATTCAATCGCAACAGGTGAGAAAGAGTATGCTCAGCAGGCATTGGATCTCTTCAATAATATCGAGAAGTTTATCAATACCCCCGGTATTCTTGAGCCGAAATATCTCCCTGAGCAAAAGGCTATCGGTCATTCCATCACCATGATTCTCATCAACACCGCCGCGAGAATCAGAGAGGCTATCAAGAGCCCGGTGCTTGACGAACAGATTGCAAACAGCATTGAAGCACTTCGCAAATATTTCATCCATCCTGAGTATAAGGCTCTTCTGGAGATGGTTACACCTGAAGGAGAGGTTATTGACACACTCAACGGTCGTGTTATCAACCCGGGTCACTGTATCGAAACCGCTTGGTTCCTTCTCGAAGAAGCAAAATACCTCGGCTGGAACGATGGCAAGGGCAAGGAGGTGAAGGAAATGGCTCTGCAGATTCTTGACTGGTCCTGGGAATGGGGCTGGGACAAGGAGTTTGGAGGAATTATCAATTTCCGCGACTGCAAAGGTTTCCCCGCTCAGGACTATAGCCAGGATATGAAGTTCTGGTGGCCGCAGACAGAAGCGGTTATTGCTACTCTGTATGCTTATGAGGCTACCGGCGACACTAAATATCTTGAAATGCATCAGCTCGCAAATGACTGGGCATACCAGTTCCTCCCTGATCCTGTTTACGGTGAATGGTTCGGATATTTGCACAGAGACGGCTCGGTTGCACAGCCCGCAAAGGGTAATCTCTTCAAAGGTCCGTTCCATATTCCGCGAATGCTCATAAAAGGGAAAATGCTTATTGACAATATTCTTGAAAATAATTGAGAATGAATTTATTTAGAACATCAGCCGCCGCAATCCTGCTCGCAGGTGTGGCGGCTTTTGCGCTTTCTGCTGCAAATCCCAAGAAAGTCGCTTGTGTTGGAAATAGTATCACTTACGGGTATCTGGTAGAAGACAGAGAGCAGAATGCTTATCCGAAGCAGCTTGGAAATATGCTCGGTAAAGACTACGAAGTGGGTAATTTCGGACGGTCTGGTGCTACTTTGCTCACTAAGGGACACAATCCCTATGTCAAGACACAGCAGTTCAAGGATGCACTCGCATTCAAGCCGGATATTATTCTTGTGCACCTCGGGGTGAATGATACCGACCCCAGAAACTGGCCTCATTACAACAGTGAATTCATTACAGATTACATTGCCCTTATTGATAGTTTCCG
>JAIDQW010000293.1 GCA_029062075.1 Paramuribaculum sp. | reverse complement strand
ACATTGGTTAATACCGACTACAATTTCCCAAAACAGACAAGTGTGTATCATGGCAAAGTTCGTGATGTGTATGATATTGACAACGAGCTCCTTGTTATGGTAGCTACTGACAGAATCTCGGCTTTTGACGTTATTCTTCCCGAAGGTATTCCTTACAAAGGACAGGTTCTCAATCAGATAGCAACATATTTTCTTGAAGCTACAGCTGACATTGTGCCTAACTGGAGGCTCGCTACTCCCGATCCTATGGCTACCGTCGGCTACAAGGCTGAGGGCTTCAAGGTGGAAATGATTATCCGCGGTTATCTCACCGGCAGCGCATGGCGCGACTATAAGTCAGGCGTACGCTCAATCTGCGGTGTGACTCTGCCGGAGGGTATGAAGGAGAATCAGAAGTTCCCTGAACCGATTATTACTCCCACAACCAAGGCGGATGCTGGTCACGATGAGAATATTTCCAAAGAGGAGATTATTGAACGCGGAATTGTTAGCGCGGAAGACTATGCGGTTATGGAGGATTATACCCGCAAGCTCTTTAAGCGCGGCACCGAGATGGCTGCTGAAAAAGGGCTTATTCTCGTGGATACAAAATATGAGTTCGGCAAGCTTGACGGCAAAGTGATTCTTATTGACGAAATCCACACTCCCGACTCTTCACGCTATTTTTATGCCGAGGGCTATCAGGAGAGATTTGAAAAAGGTGAGCCGCAGCGTCAGCTAAGCAAGGAGTTTGTGCGCCAGTGGCTTATAGACCATGGATTCATGGGACAGGCAGGGCAGAAGGTGCCCGAAATGACTCCCGAATTCTGTGAGAGTGTTTCAGCAAGATATATCGAGCTTTACGAGCAGGTTACCGGTCAGCCTTTTGTCAAGGCGGATGAGAGCGATCTAAACCGTCGAATTGAGGTGAACGTGCTTGATTGTCTTGAAAATCTGAGCCTCTGATACCGTAGCCGTGGATTGCGAGAATATAACTCCGTACAGCGACTGCAGGGATAAGACAGGGCAGGTGAGGGAGATGTTTGACAATATCGCCCCCGCCTACGATTTCATGAATCGTGCAATGACCCTCGGTGTTGATAAGCTGTGGCGAAAAGCTATGGTGAAAACCCTGGCTCGTCACGGAGCGGAGGATATTCTTGATGTAGCAACCGGTACCGGAGATGTTGCAATACAGATAGCACGCACTATAGAGGGCAGCAAGCTCACCGGAATAGACCTCTCGGAAAATATGATAGAGGTCGGACGTAAAAAAATTGCCGAGGCGGCTCTATCGGATAGAATTACCCTGTTGCAGGGTGACTGTCTTGATCTGCCTATGCCGGATAATAGTTTCGACGCTGTAACTGTTGCTTACGGAGTGAGAAATTTCAGCAATCTGAGCAAGGGCTATCAGCAGATGGCGCGTGTGCTCCGTCCCGGCGGCATGCTTGCTGTGCTTGAGCTCTCCACTCCGCAATCCTCTTTAGTTCGTCCTCTATATAATCTATATACAAGGAGTATAATTCCGGCTGTGGGTAGAATGATTTCAAAAGATTCCAGCGCATATACCTATCTTCCCAAAAGCATAGAAGCGGTGCCGCAGGGCGAACGGATGCTTGACCTCATGCGGCAGGCGGGTCTTGAACAGGCTCGTTGCAGGCGTTTCACATTTGGAGTCTGCACACTTTACACAGCTGTAAAACCTGACAAATAAACAAACTGTAATTATAAATGAAAACAACAAAATTTGCAATCGCTATGGCAGTAGCGCTTTCTGCAACCGGGGCGGCTTCAGCACAGGAGCATCTCAAAAGCCTCGATTTGAAAAATTGTGATAAATCGGTTGCACCCGGTACCGATTTCTATCAGTATGTCACAAAAGGATGGCAGGAGGCTCACCCTCTTACCGCTGAATATGCTCGTTACGGTCAGTTCAATGTGCTCAACGACTCTTCCGAGCAGAGAGTCAAGGATATTGTGCTCAATCTGGGCGCTTCCAATCCCGAACCGGGTTCTGTGGCATTCAAAGTATCAACAATCTACAATCTGGCTATGGACTCTGTGCGCAGAAACGCCGAGGGTGCAAAGCCTATACTCGCCGACCTGAAGAAAATCGAGAATACTCCGGAAAGCGGAATGGAGGATCTGTTCATGTGGATGCACGGCAATTTCGCAAGTCCGTTTTTCAGCGCGGGCATTCAGGAAAATCTCTCTAACTCCTCTGAGTACGCCATGTATATCGGTGGTGGAGGTATGTCACTCCGCGACCGTGACTACTACCTGAAGGATGACAAGCGAAACAAGGAGGTGCGTGAGGCTTTCAAGAAACTTGTGGATACACAGATGCGCAATGCCGGATATTCCAAGAAGGATGCTGCGAGAATAGTGAAGAATGTCATGAAGGTTGAAACCGCACTCGCAGACTCCGCTTTCACAAGAGAGGAGAGCAGAAACCTTCTCGCCATGAACAATCCCCGCACTTTCGCGCAGCTCAAGGAAATGTATCCCAACATCAACTGGGACCGCTTCTTTATCGAGACTATGGGAATAGAGTCACCCGAAAACGTTATCGTGACCGAGCTCAAATCGGTTAAACGTGCAAACGATCTGATGAAGGAACTCACAACCCGCGAAATCAAAGATTATTATCTCTGGAAATATGTATCTCAGGCAGCAGGTGCTCTCAGCGATGATTTCGCCAATGCTTCATTTGAATTCAATAAGGTGATGAGCGGTGTGCAGGAGCAGCGTCCCCGTTGGAAAAGAGCGCTCGGTGCAACAGAAGGTGCCATGGGCGAGGCTGTAGGTCAGCTGTATGTGGAGAAGTATTTCCCACAGTCCTCTAAGGACTATATGATCGGACTGGTTGAAAATCTGCGCACAGCTCTCGGCAAGCACATTCTCAATCTCACCTGGATGAGCGATGAAACCAAACTCAATGCGCTCAAGAAACTCAATGCTTTCACTGTGAAAATCGGTTATCCCGACAAGTGGAAAGATTATTCAACTCTCGTTATCGATCCCGCCCTGTCATATTACGAAAATATGCACAATGTGAGCATGTGGCATCAGAAAGACACGTATTCAAAATGGGGCAAGCCGGTGGATCGTACCGAGTGGGGTATGACTCCGCAGACAGTCAACGCATATTACAATCCCCTTGCAAACGAGATTGTGTTCCCCGCAGCTATTCTTCAGGCTCCCTTCTTTGACCCCGAAGCAAGCGATGCTGAAAACTACGGTGGCATCGGTGTTGTGATCGGTCACGAAATGACTCATGGCTTTGACGATCAGGGCAGACATTTTGATGCCGAAGGCAATATGACAGAATGGTGGACTCCCGAAGATGCCGAGGCGTTCCAGAAACTCGCCGATGTGCTTGTTGCGCAGTTTGATGCTGTTGAGGTGCTTCCCGGTCTGAACGCAAACGGTATATATACTCTCGGCGAGAATATCGCCGACCAGGGTGGACTCCGTGTTGCAATGACTGCCTTCCTTGATTCTCAGAAAAAGAAAGGCGTTGATGTGAATACCGCCAGGATTGACGGACTCACACCAGCACAGGCTTTCTATATGAACTATGCAAACCTCTGGGCACAGAATATCCGCGAAGCAGAGATGCGCTCACTTACTCAGGGCGATGTTCATTCGCTCGGTTCAAACCGCGTGAATGTTACTCTCCGCAATCTCCAGCCGTTCTTCGAAGCATTCTCAATCAAGGACGGTGACAAGATGTGGCGACCCGTTGAGG
This sequence comes from Paramuribaculum sp., assembly GCA_029062075.1. Classification (GTDB taxonomy): domain Bacteria; phylum Bacteroidota; class Bacteroidia; order Bacteroidales; family Muribaculaceae; genus Paramuribaculum. Next base: position 247 of record JAIDQW010000293.1, on the reverse strand, counting down.
AGCGCGTGGTAATCTGGTAACCGGATAAAAGAAGATTTTTTGCAGGATTTAATACGACTGATTTCAGATTAACCTTATCAAGTGCTATTTATCCGCAAAAAATCTTCTTTTTTTTCTAAAAAGTTGCAAGGATTAAAAAATGTGCATATATTTGCACTCGCTTTTGCAAAGGCCCATTCGTCTATCGGCTAGGACGCAAGATTTTCATTCTTGAAAGAGGAGTTCGATTCTCCTATGGGCTACCAAA
>JAIDQW010000292.1 GCA_029062075.1 Paramuribaculum sp. | reverse complement strand
GATTAATGGCGCACAAAAAAACATAATCGCATATACGATAATCGCCATGGTTATATTGAACCATAATGCCGAACTGTACTCTTCCCGGCTGCATGTTTTTTTCTGAATCAGTGCTGTGGCAAATCCGTTGTCAACAAAAAGAACAGCAAAAGCCTGAAATACAAGTATTGCAGCAACGAGACCAAAATCTTCCTTAGGAAGTATATTCGCTAATGCAATACCTGTGACAACATTCATAACAACAGTCACAATTCTATCGATTGCCGTCCACTTAATGGTGCGGGCAACCTTTAGCTTCATATCTTTGCGACTGTTATTATTCATCAAATACAGTTATTCAGAAATAGGTTCAACCTTCACGCCCATCGCTCTTTTCTTAATTTGGGGGTCACCTTTATAAAATACTGTTCCTGAACCGATTCCCATTATGTTGAGGGTTTTAACGGCATTGCAACCGATAGTGCCTGTGCCTGCGAGTCTGCAATTAACATTTTGTGCCACAAGACCGTCAGCCTGAATATGACCTGTTCCGGTGCAATTGAGTTTAGCTTCTGTGCATGTGCCAAAAATAGTAATATAACCTTTACCCGTGTCAAGAGCTCCTTCAACGGTATTAGCATCAACATTTCTGACACTTATTCTGCCGTTTCCGATAACACGGGCTTTGAATTTGGGACCAGGTGCAACGCTCAAAATTCTTACAAGTGAGTCTCCGCTGTTTTCTACGAAGCTAAGATACTTTGAATAAACAGTTACTGTCGGTAGTTCACGATTTATACGTTCTTCCTTAGGAGCCAGAAGGATTTCCAGTTTGGTCGGCCCGGGTTTGAACATTATCTGTGATGCCATTTCTGAAGATGAATAAAAAACAGCCTTACCTGCAGAATCCGTGTTACAAACATAATCTACATTAATGCCATCAGTAACCTTTAGCTCAACAAAGTCTTTAACATCAAGCTCATACCGGGTAATCTCCTGCGAATATGAGAGAAAATAGCCCAAAGCTGTTAATGTGAGTGTGATAAAAAGTTTTTTCATATTTGTTCCTCTTTAGTTATTCGTTCTTCAATTTTTTGTAGCACACTGTTTAGTTCGTCATAAGTGTTTGCCCTAAGCATTTCAATGCGCGTATCTCTGAAATGAGAGATACCTTTAAATAATGGTGATGCTGCGAGATGACGCCTTATGTGTAAAATGCCTCGATATTCATCAATCCGATCAATACTTTCTCTAATCTGTCGCCTTAGAAGAGAAAATTTTTCGTTCATTTGTGGTGTCTCGGCTTCTCCGGTATTTATAAATGATTTTATTTCCTTGAAAATCCATGGCGCACCTATAGAGGCTCTGCCGACCATAACGCCGTCAACTCCATATCTGGAAAAAGCCTCTAAGGCAAGCTCCGGAGTAGTAATATCGCCATTGCCAATTAGCGGTATTTTGAATCTGGGGTTATCTTTGATAGCTGAAATGGCATTCCAGTCAGCCGAGCCGGTGTACATTTGCGAGCGTGTGCGTCCATGAACAGTCAAAGCTTGAATACCACAATCCTGGAGTTGCTCTGCAAGAGTATTTATAATAATGTTATTGCAATCCCAACCGAGTCGTGTCTTTACTGTTACTGGAATGTTTACCGCTTTGACTATCGCTGATGTAATGGCAAGCATCTTTGGGATATCGCGTAACATACCAGCTCCGGCTCCTTTTCCGGCAACTTTTTTTACGGGACATCCGAAATTTATATCAATAATATCAGGTGTCGCTGCTTCTACGAT
>JAIDQW010000291.1 GCA_029062075.1 Paramuribaculum sp. | reverse complement strand
CTCTTGGGGAATATCGCCCGGCATTGATGTTGATTTTCCATGCTATAGATTTATTCCCGGCATAACCCGGGGCGAAGGACTCTTCATGGCGGTGCTGCGTAAACCGGATGATGGCGCGCACCCCCGGTATGGTAATAAAGCCGGTAAAAATAAAAACACTAAACCTCAAGCCGATATCCGCAACTGGCTCACACCTGAAGCACAGGTGGAACTTGTGGAGAAGAAAGACAGGATTTTGGCTATGTCAGTCTCACCGCTCGCTCTTGAAATGCCGCCGGAACTACGCCCCTCACTTGAAATCGCACTGGTGAAAGGGCGAGACTTTATCCCGCTGCAACAGCTCGCGCTCAGCACTCTCCTTGCACCTGACAGATTCCCGTCTGTTGAGGTTGACCGGCTCACCGCACTTCAATATCTCAGGTGTGAGGCACTCAGGCTCCCGGATGATACCCCCAAGGGTATCACACTGCTCAAATATCTCGGCAATCCTCTCGGGTTTGTAAAAAACCTCGGCAACCGCGCCAATAACCTGTACCCCTCCGAATGGCGCATCCGCTCCGCCGTCAACCCCTCCTCTCTCCCGCCCCTGCCTTTCATGCTCTGATTGAAAGGCTGGAATAAGCCGTCAGGATTGAAAAGTGTAATTTTGGAGGGGTAAAACGGATTGAAAAGTGTGTAAAAAGCTTGTATTTTCGGATTGAAAAGTGTGATTTCGGAGGGGTAAAACGGATTGAAAAGTGTGTAAATTTCAATATAATAGTTGTGGAAATGTTATATAGGAAAGTAGAACCCATTGTTTCTGAGTACTTTAGTTCGGATACGGATAAAGTATTGGTGGTGACGGGAGCTCGCCAGATAGGCAAATCATATATTATCAGATATTGTGCTGAGAAATATTTCAAGAATATTGTTGAGGTAAATCTGATTAATGATTCAGAGGGGGATAAGGTTTTCGAGAATATACGCACAGTAGATGATTTCTATGTTGCCATGTCAGCTTTTACTTCTAAGATGTTGGGAAACAGAAAGGATACATTGATATTCCTTGATGAAATCCAGGTATATCCGCATCTGCTGACTATGTTGAAGTTTCTTCGCGAGGATGGACGATACCGATATGTTGCAAGCGGTTCGCTTTTTGGTGTGACTCTCAGAAAATCATCATCCGTTCCTCTCGGGAGTATTGATATATTAAAGATGTTTCCTCTTGATTTTGAGGAATTTCTAATGGCAAACGGCGTTGGTCGGGATGGTATTGAATCATTGCGGGAGCACTTTAATGAACTTAAAAGTGTGCCATTGGGCATACATAACAAGGTTATGGGGCTTTATAAGCGTTATCTGCTTGTTGGAGGACTTCCTGAAGCGGTCAACAAGTTTCTTGAATCCCGTGATTTGAATCAGGTAAGGGCTATTCAGGCTACTATTTCGGAGTTGTATCAGGTAGATGCTGCTAAATATGATAAGGAACATTCCCTGAAGATTGGCAGAATCTATTCTCTCGTACCATCGGTTATGGAGAATAAGAAGAAGCGGGTTATATATAAGGATATTGAAAACATCAGAGGGAAACGCTCATCTGATTATGAGGAGGAGATGGAGTATCTTACATCTTCAGGGATCGCTTTAGGGGTGAATGCAATATCAAACCCCAGATTTCCTCTTAGAGAGACAGAGCATAGGAATCTGATAAAACTGTATTACAACGACCCGGGACTTCTTACGGCTGCATTATATCATAATAATCCGGTTCCGGTATTGAATTCTGAATCGGGAGTTAACTTGGGGTCGGTTTATGAGTGTGCGGTCGCATGTCAGCTTGCCGCAAACGACAATTCCCTCTATTACTATGATAATAGAACTCGGGGTGAGGTAGATTTCCTCTATGACGATTTTGATAATCTTTCAGTTGTGCCGGTTGAAGTGAAATCGGGTAAGGATTATAAGCGTCATGTCGCTATCAGCCGTTTTGTTTCGACTGATGAATATGAAGTAAAGTGTGCTTATGTCCTTTCTAACAGCAATGAGGTCGAGATTGATGGGAAGATCCGTTATGTACCGGTATATTTCTCATTATTCTTCGACAACAGGCTGAATAAGAACGGACCGGTGCTGATATAGTGGGCTCACAGATTCACCTGCTGTTAATATAAAATGTAAAAACTTATGCATTTTATGCGCCCTCTCGGAGTTTTCTTACTATTTTTGCAGTAAATCATGTCTATGAGTAAGATTACCGGATATATTTTATGCGCATTCACTGCGGTTTTGCTGGCAGTGGGTATGTGCGGTTGCCGTATCAGCTATAAGCTCAACGGGGCCGCCCTCGATTACAATATATACAAGACGGTTCAGATTGATAATTTCCCCATCCGTGCGGCTCTGGTTTATCCTCCGCTTCAGCAGATGTTTGAAAATGAGCTGCTTGACTATGTGACAAGAAACACCAGGCTACAGACTGTCGATTCCAGGTCAGACCTCGTTCTTGAGGGTGAGATAACAGGATATTCTCTTTCTCCACAGGCGGTTACTGAAAATGCGCTCGCATCTAAAACAAGACTCACTATTACTGTCAGAGTTAAATATACCGACAACAAACAGGAGAAAAATGATATTGACCAGTCATTCTCCGCTTACCGCGATTTCGATAGCTCGGAAATGCTCAACGATGTGCAGGATCAGCTCTGTAAGGAAATTTGTGATGACCTTGTGCTACAGATATTTAACGCTACTTTCGGCAACTGGTAAATAACAGATTGATATGCACGACAGTATTTTGGCAAAAATAAATGAGATTATAGGCTCCGGCACCGGATGTCCTTCTGCCGAAGATGTGGCGCATCTGGAGGCCGCATATCCTTATTTTGTCCTCCCGGCGGCTATTAGGTTGGCACGTGCTGAAAGCATGACCGACAGCGAGAGAGCACACCTGCAGCTCAGGGTTGCTCTCGCTTCGGGCGACAGAGAGACGCTATTTACTCTCGCTGATGAATTGGGTTCGGAGTTTGCAGGATTTTATCCCCCTGATGACAAACCGTCCGCACCGACAACCGATTCCGCTATAGATACATTTCTTGAAAAATACGGTAAAACAGATCCTGACGAAACCGCACTCCTTGAAAAACTGATTTTTCACCCTGTGGCTGAGTACGCCGCAACTCTGGAAAGGGAGCAGGAGGATGCTCCGGTTGGGCAGGATGCCGTGCTCGCGGCTTTCCTCAAGGAGTTCTCTCCCGAGGAGAAGAAAAAGCAGGCGCAGCAAGAGGAGCGGAGACGGAAGGCACTGGCGGAGAAAAAGAAAAAAAATGTTCCTTCAGAGGACTCATTGCTAAGCGAAAGCCTTGCAAAAATCTATATTTCAAGAGGTAAATATGACAAGGCGTATGAAATAATAAGGTCGCTAAGTTTGAAATATCCAAAAAAAAGTATTTACTTTGCAGACCAATTGCGTTTCTTGCAGAAACTGATATTGAATTCTAAACATAAAAAATAAAAACTACCGAAGATATGTATGTAGTCCTTATTGTTCTCACCCTCATTGCCGCTATTCTTCTTATCGGCGTGGTGCTCATTCAGAAATCAAAAGGAGGAGGTCTCTCTTCATCTTTTGCAGGCTCTAACCAGATTATGGGTGTGAGACGTACAAACAATTTCATCGAGAAAGTTACCTGGATTCTCGCCGGTGCTATCTGTGTTTTCGCTATCGCATCTACTTTCTTCCTTCCCTCTGCGTCTGACATTCAGACCTCGAAGGTGAAAGCTACCAATCAGCTTCAGCAGGAAGTTCCCGGAAACTACGATTCACCTGTCGCTCAGGAAGAAGCTCCCGCTGCCGCTCCTGTTGCACCGGTTGCTGAATAATCAGCTCAGAACTAAGAAAAAATCTAAAGGGGAGGAATGTAAAAACTACATATCCTCCCTTTATTCTGTAAATATCTAACCAAATCTCCTTTCCGAGTGTTATTTCATAAAAGGAAACATTTAATCACAGAATAATTATGGAAACAACCCGTCAAGCAAAAATAGCACGACTCATTCAAAAGGAGCTCAGTGAGATATTTCGTCAGCAAACCGCCAAGACAAGAGGAGTACTCGTATCGGTAAGCACTGTAAGGGTTTCACCCGATTTGAGCATCGCAAAGGCTTATCTCTCTGTTTTTCCCGGCGATAAGGCGCAGGAGGTAATGGAAAATATCAACCGCAGCGCGAAAACAATCCGCTATGAGCTCGCACAGAAGGTAAGATTCCAGTTGCGTAAAACTCCTGAACTCGCCTTCTATCTTGACGATTCTCTTGACTATATCGAGAAAATCGACAGCCTTCTTGCAAGCGACTCTGCAGAAAAGGAGTTACCTGCACCAGAGTCTAACTGATTAATTACCGGAATTTATTATGACATCACTCCGTATAGC
>JAIDQW010000290.1 GCA_029062075.1 Paramuribaculum sp. | reverse complement strand
GAACAACGGTGACTCCCTGCTGATTTGTCCGAAGTGAGACCGGTCCACTCACCAGAATAACGTCAGCTCCACGACGGGCGGCTTCGTCAGCAATAGCATAACCCATCTTTCCGGAGGAATAATTTCCAATAAATCTGACAGGGTCAATTTTTTCGTAAGTAGGTCCGGCTGTAACAAGAATCTTTTTTCCTTTAAGTGTCTGTGACTTGGCAAAGTATTTTTGCATCTCTGCCACAATAATTTCCGGTTCCTGCATTCTGCCTTTACCTATAAGATGGCTGGCAAGTTCGCCGGAAGCCGGCTCAATTATGTGATTTCCGTAGCTGCGGAGCTTCTCAATATTGGCTGTAGTTGAGGGGTGTGCCATCATGTCAAGATCCATCGCAGGTGCAACAAATACCGGTGCTTTGGCGCTCAAATATGATGTGACAAGCATATTGTCAGCAACCCCGTTAGCCATCTTTGCAATTGTACAGGCTGTTGCGGGTGCAATGATCATGGCGTCCGCCCAGAGACCGAGGTCAACATGGCTGTGCCATTCTCCAGTATTTGCAGTGAAAAATTCACTGATTACAGGATTGCCAGTTAGCGCAGATAGTGTAACGGGAGTGATAAATTCCTTAGCAGAGGGTGTCATAATCACCTGTACCTCAGCTCCGGCTTTTATCAATAAACGAGCAAGCACCGCTGACTTATATGCAGCGATGCCCCCTGTTATTCCGAGTATAATATGTTTGCCGTTAAGCATCCTTGTCCTCTTTTTTATTATGTTTTATTCTATTGTAAATTGCGGTGAAGGCATCTTTGGTGTTCTGTGCGAAGTCACCGTTCAGAACCCAGGAATAGTAACTCGGATCCCTCTTCAGCACATCTTCGGCAATCTTACCTTTGTATTTACCGAAATTGATAACCTCCTTGCGGTCATCATTATAAATAAGTCGTCCCATGAAATCTACATTTCTGGTGTGACTTGAATATTCGCTCAGGAAAGTTATATCATTTTCAAGGTCCTGGTATTTATCAAGCTGCGACTTGAGAACTTCATAGGTCGCTCTAATGTCAGCATTTGCAGAATGAGCACCTTCAAGGTCCTTACCACAATAGAATTTGTAAGCGGCAATGAGGTTTCGCGGCTCTTTTTTGTGAAAAATAGTCTGCACATCAACGAAGCGCACCGGAGTGAAGTCGAATCTGACCCCGGCTCTCTGAAACTCCTGGTCAAGCATCGGAACATCAAAACGATTGGAGTTGAAGCCGGCAATATCACATCCGCTGAAAATATCTGACAGTGAATGTGCAACCTGAGAGAATTTCGGCTCATTAGCCACATCCTCATCTTTAATGCCGTGCACAGCAGTAGCTTCAGCGGGAATAGGACGCTCAGGATTAATACGCCTTGTACGTTCAAATTCCGTACCGTCCGGGTTAACCTTAATCAAAGATATCTCAACGATTCTATCATTGAGAATATCGGTGCCCGTAGTTTCAAGGTCAAAAAAGATTATAGGTCTGTCAAGTTTCAGATTCATCAGTGCGGTGTTATTCAACAATATTCATAGGCATGAGCAGGATGAGCAGCTCTGAATCAGGCTCATTTTCAGCAGGAACGCCCACAGCAGGATGACTCGCATCAGAAAGCTTCATAATAACGTCGGTGGTAGATATCGTAGAGAAGATTTCAATCAGA
>JAIDQW010000029.1 GCA_029062075.1 Paramuribaculum sp. | reverse complement strand
GTCCATGAGACGAAATCAATATATAGCATCTCCCTGATATAATCTCACCATTCAATCAGATTGTCATCGCTCGTTGGATTCTTAATAGCATCTGTTTTAAGTACAGGGAAAACATAATGAGTGTCAATATGCCCAAGATTCTGATGCTGCCTGCAGGATGGACATTCACCACAACTATCGTTGTCACCCGGAGCTTTTCCTGTGCAATGAATAAATTGTGCAAAAGCCCTGGCAATAGAAAACTTGCCTATCCCGGCAGGACCTTCAAGCAACAGTGCATGAGGAATTTTACCGGAATCAACGAATGTCCGAAGTCGATTTTTAATGTTATTATGCGCTGGAATATCTTTGAAAAACATAATTGGAAGATTACATTATATTTTCCAGAATTTTACGGACACTATTGGTGGCATTCAAAGAATATAAGTGAATGCTCGGCACTCCATTCGCATAAAGATCTCTCATCTGTTCTGTACACCATCTAACTCCTATTTCTTTAGCTTCTTCATCATTCTTACAAGCAACTATTTCATTAGCAAGATCTTCCGGCATATCAACATGGAAAACTTTAGGAAGAAGGGTGAGTTGCCTTTTGGTCACTATCGGTTTGATTCCCGGTATTATCGGAACTGTTATACCAACCTCCCGACATTTATTCACAAAAGAGTAAAATTTACTATTGTCAAAAAACATCTGAGTTACAATATAATCAGCCCCGGTGTCAATCTTCTGCTTTAACCATGCTATATCCATTTCGGCATTCGGTGCCTCCTCATGCTTCTCCGGATATCCGGCTACTCCATAGCTGAATGGTGAATCACTGACAATTTCCATCTGAGTACCGTCAATAAACAGCCCTTTATTGAAATCATTAATCTGTCCGGCAAGTTCACTGGCATGAGAATGACCATTGTCATTAGGGCTGAAAGAAGATTCATGTTTAGCCTTATCTCCTCTAAGAACCAACACGTTATTTATTCCCAAAAAATTTAGATCGATAAGAGCATATTCAGTTTCAATTTTTGAGAATCCACTGCATATCAAGTGTGGAACTGCGGTTACATTGTACTTTTGCTGAATTGCCGCTGCGACAGCTACAGTACCGGGACGAGCTCTTTCACTCACTCTCTGGTATAAGCCGTCGGGCGTGCTTTTGTACACCATTTCACTTCTATGAGTTGTGATATTGATATATGACGGATTAAATTCTTTTATCGAATCAATATTATTGAAAAGCTGTTGTATCCCTCTACCTTTAAGCGGGGGTAGGACTTCAATTGAGAAGCTTTTCGTTTTTTTACTATTAATTATTTGCGGAATAGTCATTACAATTCTGGTGAATTGATGGTTGTATAATTACAAAAGTAATAAAAATCAGTTATAAGGCAGTCAACAAAATTTAGATATTCTCTACAACTATATTTAAATCCTCTTCGGTTGTTGACCAATCGGTAAC
>JAIDQW010000289.1 GCA_029062075.1 Paramuribaculum sp. | reverse complement strand
TTGAGTTCATTTGAAAAATTTGTATCCATCAGTACTTTGTGTGGTTGCTTTGTTATGAAAATAAATAATGTGTATGCCCTTTCAAAGAGTGCCAATACAATTTATAGCAATAATTATGTTATAGCAATAATTATGCCAAACATTAAAATAAAACAAATATATAACGCTATAGCAATAAAAAATATTTCTTGCACATCAAAATTACAACATTTTCTAAAAAAAACATTACCTTTGTATGATATTTAACAGAGTGTGACTTGTTGTTTAGGATCTACAAGAACATTTCAGCAGGTTATAACTCATTGGTATAAAGTTTGTTTTTCAACATGTTAGACGCAGAAGATAGAATAGAAAGAATCGACATTGAAAATGAGATGAAATCGGCGTATATCGACTACTCTATGTCGGTAATCGTTTCACGTGCCCTTCCTGATGTTCGTGACGGTCTCAAACCGGTTCACAGAAGAGTGCTTTATGGCATGAACGAGATGGGCAATACATCTGATCATCCATTCAAAAAGTCGGCAAACTGCGTGGGTGACGTTATGGGTAAATATCACCCTCACGGTGACTCATCTATATATGGTACAGTTGTTCGCCTCGCACAGCCATGGGCAATGAGATATACCCTTGTTGACGGTCATGGAAACTTCGGATCAGTTGATGGTGACGGAGCTGCAGCGATGCGTTACACCGAGGTTCGTCTAAAAAAGATTGGTGAGGATATGCTCACCGATATAAAAAGCGATACAGTAGATTTTCAGCCGAACTACGATAATACCCGTATGGAGCCGGTTGTATTGCCCAACCGTTTCCCGAATCTGCTTGTAAACGGAGCCAGCGGTATTGCGGTAGGTATGGCAACCAATATACCTCCTCACAACCTCACCGAAAGTATCAATGCGTCTATCGCTCTGATTGACAATCCTGATATAACAATTCCGGAGCTGATGGAGCACATTAAAGCACCGGATTTTCCCACAGGAGGTATCATTTATGGATATAAAGGTGTGAAGGATGCCTTTGAAACAGGTAGAGGTAGAATTGTTATCCGTGCTAAGGCTGAGATTGAACAGGAAGGCAATCACGAAAATATTGTTGTTACTGAGATTCCTTATAATGTGAATAAGGCTCTTCTGGTTCAGTATATCGCCGATCTTGTAAATGATAAAAAACTTGACGGAATAGCAGATATCAATGACCTGAGTAACTACAAGGGCATGAAGATTGTCATTAAGGTGAAAACCGATGCAAATGCCAATGTTGTGCTCAATAAACTGTATAAGATGACTCAGATGCAGTCCTCATTCAGTGTGAACAACGTTGCGCTTGTAAATGGCAGACCGAGAACACTCAATCTCAAGGAAATACTCAAGGCATTTGTTGACCACAGACATGAGGTTGTTATCCGTCGCACAAATTTCGAACTTGCGAGGGCACGCGAAAGAGCTCATATTCTCGAAGGATTGATTATAGCCTCTCAAAATATTGATGAGGTAATAGCAATAATCCGAGGAAGTGAGAACACAGACGATGCCAAGCTTAAACTGTCGGAAAAATTCGGTCTTTCTGATGCGCAGACCTCTGCTATAGTAGAGATGCGCCTCAAGCAGCTTACCGGACTGGAGCAGGATAAGCTCCGCAATAACTATGATGAGCTTATGGCGGAGATACATCGTCTGGAAGAAATTCTCAACAATGACACAGTTTGCTGGAATGTTATCAAAGACGAACTCGCTGAAGTGAGAGACAAATATGGCGACGAGCGTCTGACTTCGATTGACTATACCGCAGGTGAATTTAATGCGGAAGATTTCTATGCCGATGATGATATGATTATCACAATCAGTCACTTCGGATATATCAAGCGCACACCTCTTTCTGAATTCAGAGCCCAGAACCGTGGTGGTGTCGGTGCTCGCGGCAGCAACACAAGAGATGAAGACTTTATCGAGCATATATACCCGGCTTCAATGCACAACTATATGCTATTCTTCACCAATAAGGGTCGCTGCTATTGGCTGAAGGTGTATGAGATACCTGAGGGAGCGAAGAACAGTAAGGGTAGAGCTATTCAGAATCTCCTTAATATAGAAAGTGATGACGCAGTTAATGCATTCATCAGAGTTAAGGGGCTTGATGATAAGGAATTCGTGACATCACATAATCTTGTATTCTGCACAAAGAACGGTGTGATTAAGAAAACCAGTCTTGAAGCTTATTCACGTCCGAGAGCCAATGGTGTCAACGCTATCATTATCAGAGAAGGTGACCAGTTGATTTCTGTTGAACTGACAGATGGTAATTCAGAGATAATAATGGCGAACCGTAACGGCAGAGCAATCCGATTCCACGAAAGCAAAGTGCGCGAAATGGGTAGAATGAGCACAGGTGTGCGTGGTATGACCCTTGATGATGATTCCGATTGTGTTGTCGGAATGATTTGTATGTCACCCGAGACTACCAACAATGTTATGGTAATATCAGAAAACGGCTTCGGCAAGCGTTCACTTCTTGATGATTACCGTATCACTAACCGAGGTGGTAAGGGTGTAAAGACACTTAATGTTACAGACAAAACCGGTAAACTTGTTGCTATAAAGAGTGTTAATGATGAGAACGATCTTGTGATTATAAACAAGAGCGGAATCACTCTCAGGCTCCGTGTAGCTGATATCCGTGTTCAGGGCAGAGCCACACAAGGCGTGCGTCTGATAAATCTTGACAAGCGAGGTGATACCATAGCATCCGTATGTTGTGTGGATACCGACCCGGAAGAGGAAGCAGACAAAGAATTGCTTGAACTTCAGGCAGAGGTGGTTGAGACTATTGTTGATGAGATGGTTGACGAACTGACCGAAGAAGCGGAAGAGGAAACTGATGAAGAAATTGACGAATAATAACCTTAATAAATAATTCACTAACTTAACAAAATTATGAAGAAGTTTAGCCTTTTAGGTATTTGTCTCCTGGGAGCATTTGCCATTTCGGCTCAGACAGATGTAGTGAAAGAGGTCGAGCAGGCTCTCAAAGCCGGTAAGCCCGACTATTCAGCCGTGATAAATAAAATTAAACCGGCTCTCACTGACGAAACCACGAAAAACGATCCGCTCGCCTGGAAGCTCGCCGGTCAGGCAGGTGTTGGACTGTATGACGAGCTTTTCCTTAAAGAACAGCTCGGAACTCCTTTGACAAACGATGAAAAGAAAGCTGCCGGTCACGGTCTGCTGGATTGCTATGTTGATTATCTTACAGCTATACCTCTGGATATGCACCCCGATAAAAAAGGTGTTATGAAACCCGGTAAGCTCAGAAAAGGTATGATTAAAACCCTTAATGAAAACTACGGTCAGCTTCAGACAGCAGGTATTTTCCTGTTCCAGGCAGGAGATAACCAGGGAGCATACGATACTTGGGAGATGTTTGTTACTTTACCTAATAATGAGATTCTCGGTAATGATGCACCAAAAGCATTCCCTGACACTGTTGTAGGTCAGATAATGTATTATCAGATGCTTGCGGCTCTTATCAACAACAGCAATGACCTTGCTCTTGCAAAAGTTGAACCTACAATCAAATCCGGTTACGAAAACCCCGAGGTTTATGTGTATGGTCTTGAGGCTGCCCGTCGTCTCAATGACAGCATAGCTATGGTAGATATCGCTAAACGTGGTTATGAAAAATATGGCACAGCTAACATTACATTCATTGGTGAACTCATTAATGACTGTCTTAACCGCAATGATTATGCAGCCAGTGAGAAAATGGTAGCAGAAGCGATTGCAGCAACACCCGACACTAATGTTGTTATCAAAGGTCAGCTCTACGATATTCTCGGAGTTGTTTACGAGCGTCAGAATAACGATGAAGGCGCTATTGAAAACTTCAAGAAAGCAATTGAGGTTAATCCTGCAAGCGGTAAGGGTTATTATGACCTTGCCCGTATAATCTATAACCAGGCTGTGAGAATGGATGAAACAGCTGAAAGCGAAGCGGAGCGTACCGAAAAAGTTAATCCCAAGCTTCTTGAAGCTGCCGGTTACTTTGAAAAGGCATATGAGCTGGACAAAGATAATCTTACAGATGTCCCAAACATTCTTTATCGTCTATATTATCGTCTCGGCGATGGATACCAGGATAAAGCGGAGAAGTGGGAAAACATGTAAACTGAATAAATAAACTCATTTATCAGGGTAGTACCGACTGGAGGATTAACCTTCCGGTGCTACCCTGATTTTTTTTGTTACCCAACTGCTTTTTTACTACTTTTGTCATGCTAATAATAAATAATCATGGTCACGCAGAATACAAACACGCAGTTTGAGGCGGCAATGGCAATGTGCCGGGATATATTTGAAAAAAAACTGAAAGATTACGGTGCATCCTGGAGAATATTGAGGCCGGAATCCATAAC
>JAIDQW010000288.1 GCA_029062075.1 Paramuribaculum sp. | reverse complement strand
ATATAATATGTGTATTATCTTTGCTATAAATTATACTTATCCGCTATGACAGAAAAAGAAAAAATGCTCGCAGGTATGCTTTATGATGCAAACTATGATTCGGCGCTCATTGCCGAGCGTCTTGATTGCAAGGAACTCTGCCGTGATTACAATGATCTTCGTCCTAAGGATATTGAGGGGCGTGAAGCCTTGTTGCGCAAAATCATAGGTGAGGTGAAGGGAAATATTCTTATCGAGCAGCCATTCTATTGCGATTATGGCTACAATATTTCTGTGGGAGACAATTTCTATGCAAATTTCAATCTTGTGATACTTGATGAAGCTAAGGTTACATTCGGGGATAATGTGTTTATTGCTCCCAATTGTGGATTTTACACTGCCGGACACCCCCTGGACGCACAGTCAAGAAACCGTGGGCTCGAATATGCACGTCCAATCACTGTGGGAAACAATGTGTGGATCGGAGCTGGAGTTTCAGTGTTGCCCGGAGTGTCAATCGGAGATAATTGTGTTATCGGTGCCGGAAGCATTGTAGTCAAGTCAATACCGCCGTTCAGTGTTGCGGTCGGTAATCCCTGCCGGGTGGTGAAAACAATTCCGGATTAAGGACTTTTAATTTTATTATTGGCTGTTGTTTGAGAAAAAGCACGTATCTTTGTGCCGGACAAAGAGATAATGTCCGATATCATTTTATTGCAGATAACAGACCGGGGTCTCGCTCAAATTTGGGAGAGATTCTTTCTTTTATTCTGCTATTAAAAACACATTAACACCATAAAATCACATAGACTATGGCTATAACTTACATGACCAAAGATGGTTACAAGAAAAAAATGGAAGAAATCGCTTACCTCGAATCGGTAGAGCGCCCCAAAATATCCCGCGCTATCGGTGAGGCAAGAGACAAAGGTGACCTTTCAGAAAATTCTGAATACGACGCTGCTAAGGAAGCGCAGGGCATGCTTGAAATGAAGATTGCGCAGCTTAAGGATCTTGTGGCTAACGCACGAATAATAGATGACAGCACACTTAACAATGAAGAGGTGCAGATTCTCAATACCGTTAAGATTAAGAATGTGTCAAACGGTATGACTATGGAATATACCATTGTTGCCGACAGTGAGGCTAACCTCAAGGATAAGAAGATTGGCTCAAGCACCCCTATTGCCCAGGGACTCCTCGGACACAAACTCGGAGAGATTGTTGAAATCAAGGGACCTGCCGGACTGATGAAGTTTGAAATCGTTGAAATAAGTTTCTGATCATGGCATCTATCTTCACCAAAATCATCAACGGCGAGATTCCATGCTATAAAATCGCCGAAGATGAAAAGCATTTCGCCTTTCTGGATATTAATCCTGTTGCACCCGGTCACACTCTTGTTGTGCCCAAGCATGAAGTCAGCTACATATTCGACCTCAGCGAGGAGGAGTATGTGGCTCTCGAACTTTTTGCCCGTAAAGTGGCGAAGGGCTTGCAGGAAGCTGTGCCTTGCACACGCATTGCCGAAGCAGTTATAGGGCTCGAAGTGCCTCACACACATATCCACCTCGTTCCTATTAAAAGCGAGGGCGACATGAATTTTTCCCGCAAACTGTCGATTCCTTCGGACGAGATGCAGGCACTCGCTGCTAAAATAAGCGCAGCGGTTGACATACACCTTAAATAATAAACACCCAAATTATAT
>JAIDQW010000287.1 GCA_029062075.1 Paramuribaculum sp. | reverse complement strand
GGATTGTATTTACCGGCTGAAATACCGTTGTTGCCGGAAGCTTTATTTCGCAACATGTATGAGATGTCACTGAAAGATATTTCATATGTTGTTTTGTCTGCTTTTGTTGGGGAAGAATTGTCTTCCGAGAAGCTAAAGGAGGCTATTTCTTCTATAGTCACCTTCCCGATACCAGTTATACCTCTGAAAGGGGGCAGAATATTTGCTGCAGAACTTTATCATGGTCCTTCGGGGTCTTATCGAGATCTAAGCGTAAGATTCATGGCTTATTTTTTTGAGTTGTTTTTTGATTGTCCTAATAATGAGAAAATTAAATTGGTAGCCTCAGTATCATCAGATTACGCTATTGCCGTTTCAGATGCTTTTTCATTTTCAGACAAATTCAGAATCTATATCGTTTATCCTAAAGGGAAATTATCACAAGAAGCTCAAAAAAAGATTAGTAAAAGCGGTAATAATATCACTGCTGTTGAAGTCAGAGGCTCTGAATCAGAATGTCTCGCTGTAACTCAAGCATCATTAACTGATAAATCTTTAAGAGATAAGGTAGTTCTAACTTCAGCCAATTCAATTAATATCTCATCAGTGCTTTCCTTGGTAATTCAATATTTCCATATATGTGGACGAATGATGGAACAAGGGGCGGATGCGGGGAAAATTGTATTCGCGGTATCCGGTGGAAATCTTGCA
This sequence comes from Paramuribaculum sp., assembly GCA_029062075.1. Taxonomy (GTDB): domain Bacteria; phylum Bacteroidota; class Bacteroidia; order Bacteroidales; family Muribaculaceae; genus Paramuribaculum. Next base: position 2,092 of record JAIDQW010000287.1, on the reverse strand, counting down.
GATGCTGCGCCACTTTTAATAGCTGCTGAAATGGGTCTTCCTATTAAAAGAATAATTGCAACATATTTTGAAAAAGAATATCAGAATCCAATAAATAAACCCCGGGTAGATTATTTGTCCAAATTGAGCAAAATCCCGGTATCAACTGTTCTAATAAAGGAAGATGAAATGAAATTAAGTTCGGAAGTCCTTTTTAACCACTATAATTATGCCGCGGATAATTCATCTTGTTTGAATGCATATGCTCTTCTAAAAAACATCAAGGACGATGAATATGGTGTTTTTCTTTCTACATCAGTTCCAAAGAAAAATCCGGAAGAGTTCGGTAACATGATTCAACATACTTCTATCTCCCCAACATATAATGCCCTAAAACGCATTATATTAACAGAAAAATAACCCAAAAATAAATTAATATGGCAAACAAAAGACAACTGAAAAAAGAAATCCGGTATATATGCGGTGATGCAGCTGCAGAATGTGCGCTTGCTAAATATCTCGTAGAAAATGTTAATAAAAATCTCTTAGACGAAGTATTAAGGGAAGTAGCAGCACTTCAGGAAGAAACTCTCTCAAGAGTTAATGTGAACTATGATAAAGTTCCAAAGAATTTTGAAAGTCTTAAAGCATATAACATTGCCAAGAATAGTTTCATGAACAAAGCTTTTTCATCTATTGTTGATGAATTCAACAAGCGCATGAAAGAGATAGTTGAAAAAATCAATAGTGCTCTCCCCCAAAAAAAGGATTGAGCTAAAAGATGAACTTAGCAGGTTTATTATTAAAGCTCTCGGGATGGAAAGTCAAAATCACTGTTCCCGATTATCCCAAATGTATTATTTGCGTTGCTCCCCATACTTCTAACTGGGATTTTGTTTTAGGGAAGCTCGCATACGCTTCTGTGGGAAGGAATGCCGGGTTTCTTATGAAGGAATCCTGGTTTTTCTTTCCATTAGGGTTAATTTTCAAGGCTATAGGAGGGATTCCGGTCCCCAAAAAGAAAGGAAGTTCGCTGGTAGAGAATATTATTGATAAATTCAATCATTCAGATTCAATGTGTCTTGCCATAACTCCTGAAGGCACAAGAAGTAAAACTAACAGATGGCGTTTCGGCTTTCTGCATATCGCGTATGGCGCCAGAATTCCTATTGTCCTTGGTGCCCTTAATTATTCAACAAAAGACATAATAATAGAAAAGACCTTTATTCCGACAGGTGACGCGGAAAAAGATATGAGAGCTATAAAAAATTATTACCGTCCCGTCAAAGGTCGTCACCCTGAAAAATTTTCTGCCGAATGAATGATATTAAAAAAACGGTATTAAAAATAGCAATTGCTCCACTGAACATCATCTTCGGTCAAGTTGATTCTAATCTGCGAGCAGTTGAAAATATTCTGAACATATTGGATGAAGATACAGATATTTTAGTGCTCCCAGAGCTATTTTCTACAGGATTCAAGAAAGATTCAGAGTTAATGGCTTCATTGGCAGAGACGGTTAAAGGGCGTACAATTTCAGTTTTAACAGACTTTTCTAAAAAGGCAAATATTGCAATTTGCGGTAGCTTTGTGTGTCGCGAAAATGAAAATATATTTAATAGAGCTTTCTTTATCACGCCTGAAAATAAAACCTATTTCTATGATAAACACCACTTATTTTCCATGGGTGGAGAACACAATATTTTCTCTGCAGGCAGTTCTGCACCTGATATAATTGAATTCAAAGGGTGGAAGATAATGACTGCTGTTTGTTACGACCTGCGCTTTCCTGCATGGTTGAGAAATACAGGGTTGAAATACGACCTCCTAATAATTCCTGCAAACTGGGCACATTCAAGAGTATATGCTTGGAAACATTTGCTTATAGCACGAGCAATTGAGAATCAGGCATTTGTCATAGGCTGTAACAGAAGCGGTGAAGATGAGTACGGAGAGTATCCCGTTGAAGATACTTTTGCTTTTAATAATTGGGGAAAGGAGATTTACACAAATTGTGAAAGCGGAATAATTTACTGTACTCTTGATGGTGAAAAATTGATGTTGGACAGAGAAAGATTCAGTCCATTGAAAGATGCAGCCAGCTTTATTTATT
>JAIDQW010000286.1 GCA_029062075.1 Paramuribaculum sp. | reverse complement strand
TGCTCAAACTTAGCGCGCGTTGGTACGAAGTTTTTCTCAAAACCGTTGGGAGTAACAACCTGCGGACGAAGGTCAAGCAACTGTTCACACTCCACCGCTGTCACCTCACTTACAGTAGTAAAACAATCAGCAGCATGTGCAGCAGCCTTTTCAAGGGAATGCTTAGCTTCCATGTTCAGCTCACGAGCCATCACATCGCCATTGTAAGCATCAAGATATCCGTACAGAGGTTTACCATTACCGCAAATACTGCGGCCAATACTGGTTGCGTGAGTGGTAAAAATTGTTGCAACTTGTGGTAACTTCCATTTAACATATAACAGTCCCATTCCGGTTTGCCACTCGTCAAAATGCGCAAGAACATTCTTTTTACTTTTCAGAGTAACCTTATTAAATGCGCACACGCTTTCAATGACAGCTCCTGCAGCAATAGAAAATGTACAACTTTCGTCATAGTCACCGTAAGCATGAAGAGAATCAACACCGAATCGGCTCCACATCTCTGAGTAATACTGATCCTTAACATCATACATGCCGTCAAACTTGACCAGTATAACAATAGGTTTACCGGGAATATCCCATCTACCGGTTCTAACGCTTACTCCTTTAGGTAACTTTGCTTTAGCTTTCCAATCCTCAAGAATTGAGTTGGATTCAAGAAAATATGGACTCGGAGTTTCATCGCTCCACACATCCGGGCCAATGAATATAACCTTATCCTTATATAGTTTCTGTAGCGTTTTTGCTTTAGTGGAGAGTACTGTGTATATACCTCCAATCTTATTGCAAACCTCCCAACTTGTTTCAAATAGCAGGTCAAGCGCTACCACTGAACTGTCCATAGATATTTAATTTCAATTAAATCATCCGCAAAGGTAAGCATTTTGATGAAAAATTCCAAAGAGTAAGAAAATATCTTACCCCAGAATAACGCATATTTACACATAACACACTAATATACAACACAAAAAAGCCGACAGATAACTATATTCCAACAACATAACCATATACTATATCAAGAGCAAGAAGTTATTCTCAAAAAGACAGTTATCAATAAGGTCACTTTGTGTTGCGAAGAGACCGCACTAATTTCGCGCTTTCCAGTTCCAACGGCTTGTCTGTCTCGCGACGTTGTGAGATATTGGTTGCACAGAGTTGCAATTTATTGCGTGGTTATATTATTTAGTCCAAAGGAGTCCGTTAATTATGCATCCATGATGGACCGTGTCTATTTCGAAGAAAGGCTTGAACACTGACTCCGGGAGGCTGACACAATATGGAAGTCTTCATGTTTTAATTTAATTCCGTAAGCAGGCTCTTGAACTTCTCACCGCTTATATGCTTTCTTTTATTTATCAAATTAGACTATAGTTACTAAAACCGTACTTTACTTACACTTTCAAATTATGCGAAACGAACTACCTGCAAACCCATGTTGTTAGTTCGACCATTACAGAGTTGAAGTGTTTATTGTTGCCTATCCAGGGGATACGGACGCATAACTCCCTCATCTCGTACTAACTACAGTTTGCCCGCTACGCGGACATCACAATTTACCAAGAGACTCTTTTCATGCTAATAATCATACTATCACAGTTTCGCATCTTCAAGGCTCAGTATTCTTGTGTGCTCCTAACCCTAAGCTGTGCTGACGCTTGCTCAGGGTTTCGCATAGCGTCGCGCCTACGGTGCTCACAATTGCCATCAGCCATTCGGAAAACTTGGAAGATTCGGAAATATTATTTTTTTTGCAAAATTATTTG
>JAIDQW010000285.1 GCA_029062075.1 Paramuribaculum sp. | reverse complement strand
ACCCTAACGGCACCGCTGCATCCCGAAAAATGCATGAAGTCGGCGGAAGATGCAAGCAATCTTCCTGATTTTTCATCAGGTTGGCAGTTCACTCTCTCCATAGTAACATTATGAGAATATTGGCTCACGATACCGAGACCATGCATAAATCTCATATTGACATCGCTGAATTTCACATCTCTGCTTTCAAGAATAAGAGTTCCAACCTGAGAGCGGATAATATCTCTTAAAGTGAGAGTTGTACCTACTTCCGGTTTGAAATTTTCAGGTACACGGAAAGAAATCAACCCGGGAGCAACCTCGGTTGCATGACTTGACTGCAATAAGCTCCAGTCTTGAGAATATGTTGAATGTCTATCTACCGGATTATATTTTATGCAGTGAATTTTCTGAGACTGCCAGCCTTCACCAATCAAGTGAACCCTACCGTTAATAATTTCATATCTGGTATGCGGATGAACTTTCATTACCACAGTTCCCGGCTCACACTTTACATAGGTAAGCTCAGATGCTGCGGGACGCTCAAAATCAACAGTAATATTTTTCAGCGTAACTCCATTGCAACTATCTATCGCAATCGGAGTTATGCTCCCATGCATCATTAGAGTGGCACCGTTACCTTCCACCGTAATATTTTCAAGGTTATTAAGATGAATACCCAAAGTCTTAACCTTGGAAGGACATTCCACTTCAGATGACGTGTTTGATATATAAATATCTTTTCTTACTGCACCTTCCGGCCATATATCATATCTTCCCTTTTCAAAAAGTAATACTGAACCGGGATTTGACCGACAGCTGTCAATAGCACTAATCAATCCGGCAACGCAATTCTCAAATGTGTCAGGGTGTACACCGAAATCGCTTACTCTTATCGTATCTACAGTATTCGCTAAGCATATAAGTCCTATCGCTCCGATTAATGCTGATACAACTTGCCTTTTTAATGCTTTCATGAATAAAATTACTTTATGGAGTTTATGAAGGTTGCGATGTCTGAGAGAACTCGTGGAGATATTGTCTCTTCAATAGTAGAATATTCCTCTACATCACCTGTTTCGGAATGCTGCATCAGATGATTTAATTCCGGATAGCAAATAATTTTTGCTGACGGTAGATACTCTCGTGCCGGTACAAGATTTAATGAAGGTGGCACTTGCTTGTCTTTCTCACCATAAATAATCAGTGCCGGTACTGTAATATTCGTCATATCTGCCTTTGGGTTATATGCGAGAAAATATATCATCCATGGATTTGTTGATTTATCTTCAAGCATTTGCCTTAAAGTTTCAGCCAAGCGCATTGTAAAGGCATTTTGTTTGTACTGCGGATAAAGCTCTGCAATTAGACTACCACTTACAGAAAGTTTTTCAGGATGGGTTATCTTATAATTAAAGCCCTTCTCTATTGCTTCAGCAAAATTGGCTGCCGTTTTTTCATCAACGCCTGATTTTAATAATGCGTTTTTATTCTGATAAGCAATTGTTTGAGTACCGGGAATAGCAGGGCCGGCAACAGATATTATATAATCTACAGATTTTTCTGCTCCGAGCATATATGCAATCTGTCCACCCTCGCTGTGACCAAGGACTCCTGTCTTTCCAAACCTTCCTGCACTTTGAATCCACTCAAGAGCCATTCTTGCATCATCAGCAAAATCGGCTGTTGTAGCATTAAGCACATCACCGGTAGATTTTCCAAATCCCCTGTCGTCGTATCTTAATGAGGCAATACCTTGCCTGGCAAGAAAATCGGCAATTACAGCAAATGGCTTATGTTCAAACAGTTCCTCGTCACGGTTCTGTAAGCCGCTTCCTGTAATCATAATAATAACCGGAGTATTCTTATCAGCATTTTCAGGTATGGTCAGTGTGCCTGAAAGTGACACAGAGTCATTAGATATCTGTACCTCCTCAGTAGTATATGGAAATGGCAGAACGGGAGTCTGTGGTCTTTTGACTATTACTTCTCCCCTGCTCAGGGTTAGAGGTATCGTAACACCTCTCTGAAAAAAGCTGCCCTCAATTTTACCTTCCTTTAGTTTTCCAGAAAAGCTCATCAACATAGCACCATTAGTACAGTTTAAGGAATCATCTGAGATATATTTCATATCCAGAGGTATGCCTTTAACTCCCTGATCAGGTGAATCCAGAGTTACCTCCTGCCCTTCATCAGATATATGAAATACGAGCTTAAGAGATTTACCATTTCGCAGTTCAAGTTTACCGGACCAAGAACCGCTGATCGGACTATCTTCGGCAAAAAGAGTTATTGAGCATAGTAAACAAAATAAATGTACAAACAGTCTTCTCATCAATTATATTA
>JAIDQW010000284.1 GCA_029062075.1 Paramuribaculum sp. | reverse complement strand
GCAAGGAAGCCACCCGACTGAGCGCGCGCCTTGACATACCTACCACAATGATAGAAGGTAGGCGAGTGACAACCCGGGAGACTCTGGATGTGGTCACCATGGTGTATGCCGGACTTATCAACAAGAGAATTGTGAGCGCACTTCAAAGCCGCGGATGCAACGCCATAGGACTCTCCGGAGCCGACGGCAACATCATTCCCGCAAAAAAACGCCCAGCTGCTCCGATAGACTACGGTTTTGTGGGTGATATCGATGCTGCCAAAATCAACACTACCTTCCTTGCTACTCTGCTTGATAGCGGCATGGTGCCGGTGTTCTGTGCGATAATGCATGACGGAAACGGTTCTCTGCTCAACTGCAATGCCGATTCGGTGGCATCGGCTGTAGCTGTTGCGGCAAGCACGATAGCCCCGACCCGTCTGATTTTCTGCTTTGAAAAAGACGGAGTGCTGAGCGATGTGGATAACCCCGACTCATTGATAGAGGCAGTTACCCGCAGTTCATACACCACTCTCAAGCAAGACGGAGTTGTCAACAAAGGTATGATTCCGAAAATCGACAATGCCTTTGCCGCCATTTCACAAGGTGTATCATCCGTCACGATAAAACATTCCGACAATCTCCTAAAGGAGAGAGGCACTACCATTACCGAATGACCGACTCCGCCATACAGCTGCTCAGCCGACTTATCGCCACTCCCTCAATTTCACGCGAGGAGAGCGGAACTGCTGATATTATATATGAGTGGCTTAAGGATAGAGGAGCTGACTCAAAACGTTATTATAATAATGTGTGGGCTGTAGCCCCGGGGTATGACCCGGCGAAGAAAACGCTGCTGCTAAACAGTCACCACGACACTGTGCGCCCGGCAAGTGGATACAAGCGCGACCCGTTTAATCCGGATATTGAAAACGGATGCCTGTACGGCCTCGGCAGTAATGACGCCGGTGCGTCCGCGGTATGTCTTGCGTCGGTGTTCTGCGAACTAATCCGTAACCCTCTCCCCTACAACCTCATACTTGCCATAACCGCCGAAGAGGAGGTAACGGGCGAGAAAGGTATGAGAGCCTTTCTGCCCCACATAGAAGAAAAAGGCTACAGAATAGATATGGGTATTGTTGGCGAGCCTACATCGCTGCAACCGGCGGTTGGTGAGCGCGGACTCGTGGTTCTCGACTGCACGGCGAGAGGCAAGGCCGGTCATGCCGCCCGCGGCGAGGGAGTCAATGCCCTGTACAAGGCGATTGATGACATAAACATTCTGCGCAATTTCAAATTTGAAAAAGAATCGGAACTGCTTGGACCGATTTCAGTGACCGTAACTCAAATAAGTGCAGGGAAACAGCACAATGTAGTGCCGGATGAATGCAACTTTACAGTAGATGTGCGCACAACTGACGCTTATTCAAACGAAGAAACTGTTGAAATACTCCGCAATGCAATCAGTTCGGAGGCAAATCCACGCTCTACCCGACTGAGAGCCAGTGCAATTCCGGCAGACCATCCCTTAGTGAGAATCTGCAAGGAGTTGGGAATGACTCCGTTTGTATCACCAACCATGAGCGACATGGCGGTTATGAGCGGTTTCCCGACAATAAAAATAGGTCCCGGAGACTCGTCAAGAAGTCACACGGCCGATGAATTCATCAGATTTGATGAGATTTCTGCCGGCATAGAAACATACATGAATATATTAAAACGCTTGAAATGAAACTTTGGAGCAAGGGCTTTGAGCCGGACAAAATGATAGAGGAATTTACCGTTGGCGCAGACCGCGAACTTGACCTGAAACTTGCCAAATACGATGTTCAGGGTTCAATGGCGCACATAAAGATGCTTGAAAGCATCGGCCTGCTCACCAAAGATGAACTCACTACCCTTCTCGCTGCGCTTGAGGATATAGCTCAGATGATTGAGCGTGGAGAGTTTACCATAGAACCGGGGGTTGAAGATGTTCACTCACAGGTGGAATTTCTTTTGACTCAACGCCTTGGCGACACCGGCAAGAAAATTCACAGCGGACGCTCCCGCAACGACCAGGTGCTTGTTGACCTCAAACTGTTTATGCGTGACGAGCTCAAAAAAACGGCAGAGAGCGTACAGCATCTCTTTGACCGCCTGCAGCATCTGAGCGAGGAGCATAAGGATGTGCTGATGCCCGGCTACACCCATCTGCAGATAGCGATGCCATCTTCATTCGGACTATGGTTCGGAGCATACGCCGAGGCACTGGTTGATGATATGCAGTTTGTTGCCGCCGCATACAATATCGCCAACCAGAACCCGCTCGGATCCGCCGCCGGATATGGCTCCTCTTTCCCGCTCAACCGCACCATGACCACCGAGCTGCTCGGCTTCGAGACCATGCACTACAATGTTGTTGCAGCGCAGATGAGCCGAGGCAAAACAGAGCGTGCCGTCGGTATGGCTATAGCTGCCATCGCCTCCACACTCGGACGCTTTGCCATGGATGTGTGCATGTGGATGTGCCAGAACTTCAGCTTCATCTCTTTCCCTGACGAACTCACCACCGGCTCAAGCATAATGCCGCACAAAAAGAATCCCGATGTATTCGAGATTATGCGCGGCAAGTGCAACCGCCTCCAGTCCATCCCCAACGAAATCGCTCTCCTGACCGCCAATCTGCCGCTTGGCTATAACCGCGACCTGCAGCTTCTTAAAGACATTATTTTCCCCGCTACCGCAGAGCTGCGCTCATGCCTTGAGATGTGCGACTTCATGCTCGCCCACATCCGCGTGAAAGATAATATTCTTGACGACCCGAAATACAACTACCTCTTCACCGTGGAGGATGTGAACCGCCTTGCCCTCAACGGAATGCCTTTCCGCGAAGCATATCGCACAGTAGGCATGCAGGTGCAAAACGGCGAATACACCCCAACCAAATCGGTGCACCACACCCATGAAGGCTCCATCGGCAACCTCTGCAACGACAAGATAGCCAAGAAGATGCAAGCTGTTATGAACCGTATCCGGTAGTCCCATGATTCCCAAGGTGATACATTACTGTTGGTTTGGACGCAAACCACTTCCCAAACTCGCTCGGAGGTGCATCCAATCATGGCGTAGGTATTTACCCGAATGGGAAATAAAGGAGTGGAATGAGGACAATTTCGATATCAGTGAAACTCCATTTGCCGCCGAAGCCTACAAAGCAGGCAAATACGCTTTTGTTAGCGACTATGCTCGCTTTGCGATTCTCGCAGAGCATGGCGGTGTTTATCTGGACACTGATGTGGAGCTTATAAAACCGTGGGAGCCACTGATTGACATGGCACCATTTGTCGGCACCGAACAAACCGGTCTTATAAATCCCGGATTGGGGTTTGCCATGCCTCCCGGCAATGACTTCTGCAGTGCTATGCTGGAAACATACCGCAGCGTCCGCTTTGTTAATCGGGACGGTTCTTATAACCTGAAAACCATCTGCGACTATTCGACCGGGTATTTTACAGAGCGTGGCTATAAACCTGCTGACAATCAGCTTACCATTGACGGCATCACTATTTACCCACCGCAGGTTCTGTCACCGAAATCTCAGATCAACGGTGAGATAAATATCACGGAAGAGACCTACGCGATACACCATTACGCCGGCAGCTGGCTTACTCCATACGAGCGGTTCAAACTAAGGGTTAAAGAGGTCACAGGACCCACCTTTACAAATTTCTATATACGGCTAAAACATAAACTCCTCAACAAATGAGCAGTATCCGCTCCAACATAGCCCTCAATACCGTTAACACCATAACATCGGTTCTTTTTCCGGTCATCACCTTTCCATACGCCGCAAGAGTGCTTATGCCGGAAGGAATAGGCACAATTTCTTTTCTCAACGGCATCGTATCCTATATAGTGTTGATCACATCACTCGGAATACCGCTTTACGCAGTAAAAAAAATCTCGGAGGTTCGTGATAATGAGGTATTGAGAAACCGAACTGTACTGGAGATACTAACACTGAATGCAATACTTTGCATTGCCGGTTATATTATTGTTGGTTTACTCGCCCGTCTGGTGCCGGAAATCCATGCCCGGTCTGAGATATTTTATGCTCTCAGCCTATCCATTCTATTCACCACCATCGGGGTTGAGTGGTTTTATCAGGCTATAGAAGATTTCAAATATATCACAGTACGCGCAGTGATAGTGCGCACCGCAGCGGCAGCGTGTCTCTTTATCTTCGTAAGAACACCCGCCGATTTGCTTAACTATGCATTTATAACCGTTGGCTCAACCATAGGAAATAATATCATAAATTTCTGGCATCTGAGAAAATACAAAATATTTACACACGGTAATGGATTTTCAATTTCCCTGACAAAGATAAGTTCACATCTTAAACCTGCGCTGATGGTATTCTCCATCACTGCTATTTCGAGTATTTACCTGTCACTCAACTCTATAATGTTAGGTTTTATGGCAACAGAAAGTGAAGTAGGACTCTTTGCCGCTGCAACAAAAATAACCCAGATAGCAATAACGGTAATCTTTTCTGCCGGAACAGTTCTGTTGCCCCGCTTCGCAAACCTTGAGGCCACCGGCAATATCACCGAATTCAAATCACTATCGGAAAAAGCACTCAACCTGTCGCTGATGCTGTCGCTGCCTGTTGTTGCCGGACTGATGATACTCTCCTCTCCCATCATACTGATTTTCTGTGGTGCCGATTACCGCTCCTCTATCACTCTACTCGTGCTCAACTCTCCGATGATATTCTTTTCAACAATTTCTTTTCTTACCGGAATTCAGATTCTTTACCCAAAAGGCAAGATATATATAGTTGTGTGGAGCGCATGCGCGGGAGCAGTGGTGAATCTACTGATAAACTTCTTACTTATACCGCACTATGGCGCCAAAGGCGCAGCCTTTTCAATAGTAATAGCAGAACTTACCGTCCTCACGGTGCAGCTTATATGTGGAAGAAAATATCTACCTTTCAGTGTAAGCCGTATCTTCGAGCTCAGATACTATATCGCCACATTTGTAATGGTTGCCGCGTTGCTGCCGGTTGTTCTGTTTACAAATCTCAGCAACATAGCCCTGCTGCTTATTGTTCCATTTGCCGGAATGTTGATTTACTTCGTTTGTCTCCTTTCAGCGCATGATAAACTTTCATCGGAACTGTTTAGAAGATTATGCCGAAGAACTCATTGCTGAAACAATCATGAAACAGAAGAAGGCACTGATATTTACAACCGAATACCTCAACCTTCAAAAGCCCGTTATTGAAGAGCTTGAGAGACTGGGATGGGAAGTAACAACTATAAAAGATTGTCTTCTGGAGGGTGACCCGAAACTGAGGTCCACTCCCCTGAGAAATTTCATCAAACGCTTCATCAAGTTCCCCAAACATTTAAGCTGGCTTAAACGTGCCGAGCAATTCTGGTCACCTGTGTTGGCTACCCTCTGCGGTCATTACGACTTGTTTCTGTGTCTTAACGCATTTACTATCCCGCCCACAGTAGTGGAAACCATAAAGCAGCGTACAGACCGAACGGTACTTTATGTGTGGGACAGCAGCCGGACATGGGATTTTTCAATAATCGCACCATATTTTGATGAAGCATACACATTTGACCTTCTTGATTCCGAGCGCCATTCATCTCTGAAACTCCTTCCTAACTATTATACCGAACCCAAACATTTAGAAATATCTTCTGTCAAGTATCAGGCTATATTAATAGGAGCAAACAGAGATCAACGCATACGGTTTGTCACCTCACTTGCAAGTGAAATAAGAAGACACGGAATAGACAATTACTTTTTTAAGCTCCTGCCGCATTCACTGCCCCCGCTATCTCAGCGACTGATAAAGGACTATCGCCTGTCGAAAAAACTGAACTCAGGTATGTTGGAGGAATTTGAGCTCAGAACCCCACTTGAGCCTGAAGAATACATGACTCTTATGGAGCAGAGCGAAATAATTGTTGATGACGCTATGCCCGGTCAGAGCGGACTCACTCCACGGTTTATCTGGGGGTTGGCTCGCGGCAAAAAAATCATAACTACCAACCGGTATGCACTGCGGTATAACTTTGTAGCTTCTGAAAACGTGTGCATCGCAGATAGAAAAAATCCGGTTATCCCGGAGGAGTTCCTGAAAGCCAAGCCGGTAAAAAATCCCGACAATCTCCGCACCCTGGAAATCAAGAACTGGATGAGGATTATAACCGAAGAAGCATCCCTGCCCGACTTCCGCACACAAAACTGAATATTGAAAAATACACACCTTTCTTTCTCATATTTTATATTCCAAGATTGAAATTCCGTTACCCAATATTTGTAAAAGCCGGGTAACCGGGGTTAATACTTTACTGAATCTGCCTTACGGTGCTATCAGGAAATTTGCACACATTTCAAACGTTAAAAAATTATCCAACTTTTCTACAATTAACCTAATTTAACTAAAAGGGGGGGCGTAAATTGCCCACTTGCTCTAATTTTGCAATAAATTAATAAAAAAAGCACTATCCTTAAGTAATTTTTTTAGCTAAAATTAAACATAGCAGACTGTTAACAATCATTGACAAGATTCTCTCTTTTATAATTCATAAGAACTGTATTTTTTAAAAAATAATAATTAT
>JAIDQW010000283.1 GCA_029062075.1 Paramuribaculum sp. | reverse complement strand
CGCCTCCAAAGCAGAGACATCAAGTGTGAGGTCCGTCGGGCTTCCTACGGTTTATAGACCCGCTGCTTGCCGCCGTCGTCATCATCCCGCATAATCCATCGTCAAGCCTGAAGTCCTTACCCACCTTACCTGACTTTAATCTTCTTTAAGTCAATATAGCTCCGTTGGAGTAGCTTTGGTCAAAACACGGTTAAATAGCCTGAAAGTTCGGAGTGAATTAGTCGAAAAGTTCGGAGTGAATTAGTCGAAAAGTTCGGAGTGAATTGCGTATTGGATTGGAAATGATTAAATTTGCAGAAAAAGTGAAGCAATGAAGAACGAGCATTATAAACCTCGAATAGCTGATAATACACTACTTAAGAAATTGAGAACGAGTGGCGCGGTTCTTATAACTGGTCCCAAATGGTGCGGGAAAACTTGGACGGCGTTAAACGCATCAAATAGCGTCATATATTTACAGGATCCCGATAGACGTGCTGCATATTTGAAAATGGCACAGACAACACCTTCTTATCTTCTGCGGGGAGATAAGCCACGGCTTATAGATGAGTGGCAAACAGCTACCGTTTTGTGGGATGCTGTTAGATTCGCGGTTGACAAAGACCCCGAGAAAGGACAATTTATACTAACCGGGAGCGTAGTTGTAGATGAGGACAACGATTTGCTCCCCGATGAAAAGATGGAGCATACAGGAACTGGTCGTATATCCAGAATGAGAATGAGACCAATGAGTCTTTATGAGTCTGGCGAATCTAATGGCACTGTATCTGTTAGAGATTTATTTAATGGAGCTACGGACATTATGTCTATGAGTGACCTTACCATAGATGACATTGCTTTTGCAATCTGTCGTGGAGGGTGGCCCGCCGCGTTATCCATGGATAAGGAAGATGCTCTTGAAGTAGCCAAAGATTATGTTGAGGCTATATGTGAAAGAGATGCAGCTGCAGTTGATAGGTCGCACAAAGATCCTGACAGAGTAAAGGCTGTACTCAAATCTTTGGCAAGAAATATATCTAACATGACTACAGACAGAACTATTATGGGAGATGTAAGAGCTAATGACATTTCTATAACTGATAAAACTCTTGAAATATATCTGAGAGCTTTGCGAAAGCTTTTTGTAATTGAGGATGTCAAGGCATGGCAACCTTCATTGCGCTCAAAAACAGGGATTAGAACGTCAGACAAAAAACAATTCGTAGATCCATCTCTGGCTGTTGCGGCAATAGGTGCGACTCCAAAGACAATTTTGGATGATTTCAACTATTTTGGATTCTTGTTTGAGTCGCTGTGTGTGCGAGATATGAGGGTTTATGCGGAAAATATTAGAGGTACAATACGGCATTACCATGATAATAGTGGTCTTGAAGCAGATATAATTATTACTCTTGATGATGGAAGATGGGCTGCCGTAGAGGTAAAGCTCGGTAGTCGGGAAATAGAAGAAGGCGCAGAGCATTTGAAAAAACTCACCACAAATGTTGATAGTTCAAAATATTCTGCTCCGGCATTTCTAATGGTATTAACTGGTGGTGAGTTAGCATATAGGCGGGATGATGGTGTGTATGTTGTTCCTATAGGATGTCTAAAGGATTAAGAGAATCACCATCGCAACGCCTAAAGTCCTTACCGACCGTAAAGACCCTATAAGTATAAAAAAAGAGACCGCTCTTTTCGGGCGGTCTCTCAGATTATATGGATGTTAGTTTAGTCAGCTATAGGATACTGTTCGCGGATAGGATCGTCATACTGTTCCTGAGCCGCTTTCAGTTTCGCCATCATGCGTTTTGTCACCTCCTCGGTGCCCGGTTTGCCGTATATATTCTTCATTTCGGTTGGGTCCTCCTGAAGATCATACAGTTCCCAGTGATCAATGTCATTATAGAAGTGAATCAGTTTGTAGCGGTCATCGCGCACACCGTAGTGACGTTTAACAGCGTGTTCTGCGGGATATTCATAGTAGTGGTAGTAGAGGTTGTCGCGCCACTCTTCCGGACCCTTTTCATCGCGGAGCAGGGGAAGGAGAGACACACCCTGAATGTCTTCGGGCACTTCCACACCGGCGAGTTCAAGGAAAGTTGGGGCGTAGTCGATGTTCTGTACCATTTCGGGCACATCACCGCGGCGGTTGAACCCTTCGGGAAGAAGCATCACGAGGGGAGTGCGGAATGATTCCTCATACATGAATCGCTTGTCAAACCAACCGTGTTCACCCATATAGAAACCCTGGTCGCTGGTATATACAACGAGGGTGTTGTCAAGCATATCATGCTCCTCAAGATAGTCAAGCACTTTGCCTACATTGTCGTCAAGGCTCTTCACTACTTTCATGTAGTCGCGCATATATCTCTGGTACTTCCATTCGGCGAGTTCCTTGCCGCTGAGGTTCTTGGCATAGAAGTCGTCGATAATCGGCTGGTAGAAGGCATCGTAAACCGCACGCTGCGCGCTGTCCATTCTGCCGATAAATGCAAGATAAGTGCCTTTGAGCGGAGTCTTTACAGTGTCATTCAGCATCTTCAGGTCATAGATAATGTCAAGGTCTTTGGCTATTGACATTTCCTGGGCGGCTGCTGCCGGACGACCCTCGTAATCGTCATAGAAGTTTTCGGGTACGGGGAAATTTGTGTCCTCAAACAGTTCGAGGTCGCAGGTGTCGGCAAGCCAGTCGCGATGGATAGCCTTATGATGAATCAGAAGGGCGAAAGGTTTGTTCTTGTCGCGCTCGTTTTCAAGCCAGTTGAGGCTCTTTTCGGTGATGATATTGGTGAGATAGCCGTGTTCGGCAATAGTGTCTCCGTTCTCGTGGATGAAGCGGGGGTTATAATAGTCGCCCTGACCGGGAACGACCTCCCAGCGGTCAAATCCGGTGGGGAGTGTTTCAAGGTGCCATTTTCCGAAGATTGCGGTTTCGTAACCCGCATTCTGGAGATACTTGGGGAAGGTGGGCTGACTGCCGTCGAACACACTGATTTCGTTGCTGACAAAGCCGTTCTTGTGGCTGTGCTTGCCGGTGAGCATACATGCGCGTGAAGGACCGCTGAGTGAATTTGCAACGAAGCTGTTTGTGAACTTAACACCGTCACGGGCAATGCGGTCAAGGTTCGGTGTATTCATATAGCGGGTGTCATAGCAGCTCATCATCTGGGCGGTATGGTCATCCGTCATGATATACACGATATTCATCGGTTTCTGCTGGGCTTGCTCAGCGCTTTTGGCGGCTGTACAACTTACTAACGGCACTATTGCGGCTGCTGCGGCAACAGGAATAGTCACTGTGTTTGGGTTCAGATGTTTCATTTAATAATTTAAGGATTTAATAATATTTCACAAAGATAATTGTTTTTACGTCATTTGAATTAATTTTGTATAGATTATCAAAGTTTTTATTCTTTATTATGATAAATCCTTTCGCTCAACCTATATATGTGATGCCAAAACCGGTGGGTAGCTCTTGCAATCTCGCTTGTGAGTACTGTTATTACCTTGAAAAGAAGGGCTACTATCCTGATGCCCGCAAGCAGTTGATGAGCGACGCCACTCTGGAGGAGTTTATAAAACAGTACATTGAGGCTCAGACTGTGCCCGAGGTTCTGTTTACATGGCACGGAGGGGAGGCGACGATACGCCCAATCGAATTTTACCGGAAGGCGATGGAGCTCCAGAAGAAGTATGCCGGCGGCAGAAGAATTGTAAATACTT
Source organism: Paramuribaculum sp. (assembly GCA_029062075.1). Classification (GTDB taxonomy): domain Bacteria; phylum Bacteroidota; class Bacteroidia; order Bacteroidales; family Muribaculaceae; genus Paramuribaculum. The sequence goes on along the minus strand of JAIDQW010000283.1, from coordinate 547 downwards.
TACAGACAAACGGCACTCTTCTTACCGATGAGTGGTGCATTTTTCTCAGGGATAATGACTGGCTTGTCGGGGTGTCGGTTGACGGTCCGGAGGAGTTTCACAATGAGTATAGGCGCACCGCCTCAGGCAAGGCTTCCTTTATGAATGTCATGAGGGGCATCAAATTGCTGCAGAGGCATGGCGTTGAGTGGAATGCTCTTGCTGTGGTAAATGATTATAATGCGGATTATCCAAGAGAATTTTACCGTTTTTTCAAGGAGATGGGTTGCCGTTTCATTCAGTTTACACCTGTGGTGGAGAGAATAACTGCCAATAATATGCTTGCCGATGTGGCTACAGCAGGCGAAATGGCGCCTTTTTCGGTCACTCCGGAGCAGTGGGGTAATTTCCTGATTGGGGTGTTTGACGAATGGGTAAAGGAGGATGTCGGAAAGATTTTCGTGCAGATCTTTGACGCTACTCTCGCCAATTGGGTCGGGGAGCAGCCGGGAGTCTGCACGCTGGCAAAGAACTGCGGTCATGCTTCGGCAATGGAGTGGAATGGAGA
>JAIDQW010000282.1 GCA_029062075.1 Paramuribaculum sp. | reverse complement strand
GCTATAGACCAGCTGAAGGTGCTCGCCGAGCAGATAGAGGTGCCGGTTTATACCGAGGAGGGAAATAAAAATCCCGTTCAGATTGCCGAAAACGCCATTAAATTTGCAAAGGCTAACCACTACGACCTTGTTATCATTGACACCGCGGGGCGTCTCGCCGTTGATGAGCAGATGATGGATGAGATTGAAGCCATCAAAAAAGCGGTGAAGCCCAACGAAATACTGTTTGTTGTTGACGCTATGACCGGTCAGGATGCCGTTAACACTGCCAAGGAGTTTAACGACAGGCTTGACTTTGACGGGGTTGTTCTCACCAAGCTTGACGGTGACACAAGAGGTGGTGCCGCGCTCTCTATCCGCACCGTGGTTACCAAACCTATCAAGTTTGTGGGTACCGGTGAGAAACTCGATGCTCTCGACCAGTTCCACCCGGCTCGTATGGCGGACCGTATTCTCGGCATGGGCGACATCGTTACCCTTGTGGAGAAAGCGCAGCAGGCTTTCGATGAGAAGGAAGCTGCAGAACTTCAGAAGAAAATTGCCAAAAACCAGTTCAACTTCGACGATTTCCTGAACCAGATTCAGCAAATCAAGAAAATGGGTAATCTTAAAGACCTCGCGGCTATGATTCCGGGAGTAGGCAAGGCTATCAAGGATATTGACATTGACGATGATGCATTCAAAGGTATAGAGGCGATAATCCGCTCTATGACAAAGGCGGAGAGAGCAAGACCCGAAATCATCAACACCAGCCGCCGCCAGAGAATTGCCAAAGGCTCCGGCACCAACATTCAGGAAGTTAACCGCCTGCTCAAGCAGTTTGAGGAAACAAGAAAAATGATGAAAGCCGCAACCTCCATGAAAAATCCCATGAAGATGATGCGGGCTATGCGCAGAAGATAATTACCACTACAAAAGATACTTATCCAGATGATTATAGACGGAAAACAGGTTGCCGCTGATATTAAGCGCGAAATATCTGAAACAGTCACACAGATGCTCGCTCAGGGAGCAAAGCGTCCCCACCTCGCAGCTATCCTTGTCGGGCACGACGGAGGCAGTGAAACATACGTTGCGCACAAGGTCAAAGCTTGTGAGGAATGTGGATTCAAATCCACACTCATTCGCTTTGAGGACGATATCACCGAGGAGAAACTTCTCGATACTATCGAAGAACTTAATAATAACAGCGACGTTGACGGATTTATCGTGCAGCTGCCGCTGCCCAAGCACATCTCGGAGCAGCGGGTAATCGAGGCTATCGACTACCGCAAGGATGTTGACGGTTTCCACCCTGTAAACGTGGGACGTATGTCAATTGGGCTTCCATGCTTTGTCAGCGCGACTCCCGCCGGTATCCTCATGCTTCTGGAGCGTTACAATATCCCCACCAAGGGTGCTGAATGTGTTGTGCTCGGCAGAAGCAACATTGTGGGTAAGCCTGTGGCTAACCTGATGATGCAGAAGCACATCCCCGGCGATTCTACTGTTACCGTGTGTCACAGTGCTACAAGAAACATCAAGGAAATATGTTCTAAAGCCGACATTATCATCGCCGCTCTCGGCTCTCCAGGTTTCGTTACCGCCGATATGGTCAAGGAGGGTGCCGTTATTATTGACGTGGGCACAACAAGAGTGCCGGATGCAACCCGCAAGAGCGGATTCCGCCTCCGTGGAGACGTTGACTATGACAATGTTGCCCCGAAATGCTCATGGATTACACCTGTGCCGGGAGGAGTGGGACCGATGACCATCGTGTCGCTCATGAAAAATACTTTGCTCGCGGCGAGACACGACATTTATCCGGCTTGATAATCCAACCCGTTTCAACCGATGGAGAGCGATAAACTCAGAATAGATGTGGCGGCGGTAATCAAAGAGAGGCTACCGCGCTACAGTCGCTTTATCCCCCGGAGGTTGGTCAGATGGGTGGAGAAAACTATATGTCAGGATCGCCTGAACGATATGCTCGACTATGCCGGTGACAGGCGCGGAGCGCAATTCTGCGATGCTGTGCTGGAAAAGCTCGGCATTTCATACACCGTTCACGGAAAAGAAAATCTGCCGCAGAACCGTAGGGTCACGATAGTGTGCAACCACCCGCTGGGAGGGTTGGACGGTATTGCCATGATTCATTTCATAGAATCTGTCTATGGAGAGCCCATTCACTTCCCGGTAAATGACCTGCTTATGGCTGTAAAACCGCTTGATGACATATTCTTGCCTGTCAACAAGCATGGCAAGCAGTCACGTTCAACCGGCGTGGCTATTGATGAAGCCTTCAAGGGACCCGACCCTATCATTATCTTCCCCGCAGGGCTGGTGTCGAGAAAGCTTAAGGATAGAATCGCCGACCTGAAATGGAACAAAATGTTTGTAAACAAGTGCATCTCAAGCAAGCGCGATGTAATTCCTGTTTATTTTAGCGGCAACAACTCAAGTTTTTTTTATAATTTTGCCAGACTGCGAGAGCGAGCCTGTATTAAATTCAACATTGAAATGATATACCTGCCACGGGAAGTGTTCAGATGCGAAAACGCGGAATTTGACATTTTTATTGGCAAGCCTATTCCCTGCTCAGCCCTGAAAGGAGGGTCTGAGGCGGTCGCTCAGGCACAGAATATCAGAAATATTGTTTACACATTACCCGGACAATACACCGATCCGGGAGTTAAATAAGTATGGAAGAGAAAATTATTGACCCGGTTTCTACTGAGCTTTTACTGGCGGAGCTGACGCCGGACAAACTGCTGCGTGAAACTAACAAGGGCAACAATCTTATATATGTGGTGGATGCCCACAACGCTCCCAATACCATGAGGGAGATTGGCAGATTAAGGGAAATTTCATTCAGAGCAGCCGGAGGAGGCACCGGAAAAGGTTGCGACATTGACGAGTTCGACACCATGACGCCATCGTGCCGGCAGATTATTGGGTGGGACCCTGACTCCGACCAGATTCTCGGCGGCTACAGATACATCACCGGCGAGAACATCAGAAAAAATCCTGACGGAACACCCAGAATAGCAACCTCACACATGTTCCGCTTCTCGAAGGACTTTATTGAAAACTATCTTCCATACACTATTGAGCTCGGACGCTCATTCGTCCGCCCGGAGTACCAGTCGTCTAAAGCAGGAGCTAAGGCTATTTATGCTCTCGACAACCTGTGGGACGGACTCGGTGCGCTCACAGTGGTGCACCCGGAAATAAAATATCTCTTCGGTAAAGTGACCATGTATCCCGGTTATATCAGAAACTGCCGCGACATGATTCTGTACTTTCTCCACCGGCATTTTCCTGATAACGAGGAGCTTGTAAGACCTATCACCCCTCTCCCCACCGACTTTGACAAGGAGGCTATGGAGAAACTGTTCACCGGCGCAACCTTTGCCGAGGACTATAAGATACTCAACAAGGCTATCAGGCAGTATGGAGTGAATATTCCGCCGCTTGTAAACGCTTACATGAGTCTTAGCCCTACAATGAAAATGTTCGGAACCGCTATAAATGACACATTCGGCGATGTGGAGGAGTCCGGCATTTTCTTTGCCATAGATGAGATTTTTGAAGAAAAGAAGCGACGCCACATCGGCACTTACCGCCACGAATGAAAATTTTGCCAATGAGCGCACCCGGAACTTCACCATACCGCAGAGGAGCTGACGACGGATTTATTTTCGGCGTGTTGCTCTGCATCATGTTCTTTGCCGGAGTATTCTCTGCTTCAGTGCCTGTTCTCTCTGTTGTGGCTCTGGTCATTTTCATTGCCGTGCCTTTTGTAATATACGCTTTTCTGCGCCGCGCCTACATCTCTGACCTTTACACCACACAGCTTTCCTCGCTCTGGATGCAGGGCATCATGACATTTATCTGCGGCTGCCTCATCTCAGGGCTCGTCGCGGTGGTTTACCTCAAATGGATAAACCCCGACTTTATTGCCGACAGAATTCAGGAAGCTATTGATTTTTACAGCGGCTCAGGATGGCAGCAGGGGGAGGAAATGGCTGACCTGCTTCAGAAAATGGTGAAAGCACACATTGTGCCCACTCCGGTGCAGATTGTAATTGAAATGATTTGGTTCGGAGTGTTCTCCGGCTCGCTGCTTTCACTCTTAATGGCATTGCTGGCAAGAGCCCGTGGCGAAAAAAAGTCGAAATAATAAACTCAAGATAATGGATATTTCAGTTATTGTGCCGCTATACAATGAAGCCGAATCGCTGCCCGAACTGGAGCAGTGGATCAAACGGGTGATGGAGCAGAATTCCTTCACCTACGAGATTATATTCGTCAACGATGGCAGCACTGACAATTCCTGGGAGGTAATAAAAGAGCTTTCGCAGAATAATCCTGCCGTAAAAGGCGTATGTTTCCGCCGCAATTACGGTAAATCACCCGCGCTCAACACCGGATTTGCAAGAGCACAGGGAAATGTGGTAATCACTATGGATG
>JAIDQW010000281.1 GCA_029062075.1 Paramuribaculum sp. | reverse complement strand
GTTTGATGCTTATAGAGTTTTAGGGAAATTAATAAAAGAGAATAATTAAAAATAATAAAATTAACCAGATAGTTTTGTGATCGACAAACAATATCAATACATTTGGCAACATTAATAATTAATCGTTGGTAAGTTATGAAAGTTAGCTGCGTTTTATTAATTGCATCTTTGTTAATTGTAGGTTGTACAAATAAACCTGATGTCCCAAAGGCTGAGACTGAGGACATATCAGTTGTAAACGTACAGGAAGAGTTGGTTCAGCACTATGCATTGAGCGATTCATTTATAGATGTAGATATTGAAGCTATCTCAACTCCGGAATCTCGTTCGACCATTAGTGAAACCGATATTGCGAAAGCCAAAGCCGCAGTATATCGCTTTTATCAGAACGTAAAAGAAGTGGATGGTAATCTGGTTTGTGAGGTACCCGATGGTGCATCAATCAATATTTCAGAAACTGTGTTTGCTGCTCTCAAAGAGAATCTCCAGCAAATGAATGATGATGTTAAGGCGGCGCGAGAAAAAGGTTATGATATTGTAAAGACCAAGCCTGACAGCGAATATCTCAAATCGTTATTGGATTAACCCTCGGCATAGAATAATATAATGAGTGCGGATTTTTATTAAATTTGCACTCATTATGCAAAATGAATCCTGCAATTCCAAGCCGTTAAAGGCTTTTTATCATACTTTTGGCTGCAAACTGAATTTTGCGGAGACTTCAACCATAGCGTCAATGCTTGAAGAGAAGGGGATAGGGCGTGTTAAACCGGGTGAGGTCCCTGATATAGTTGTGGTCAATACTTGCTCGGTTACTGAACTTGCCGATAAGAAATGCCGCCAGACTATCAGGGCTTTTTCCCGCAAGTGGAAAGATGCCGCTATCGTTGTTACCGGCTGTTATGCTCAGTTAAAGCCCGATGAGGTTGCCGGTCTTCCCGGAGTTGAGATTGTAGCCGGAATAGACCGCAAGCTCAAGTTGGCAGACTATGTTGAGCATTGGCTGGCAAAACAAGAGCCCTTGAAGATGCTCACCCCTGCGAAGGATATTCGTGAGTTTAACCCCTCTTGCTCACGAGGCGACCGCACACGCTGGTTTCTTAAGGTGCAGGACGGATGCGATTACTTCTGCTCTTATTGTACAATACCTATGGCTCGTGGCAGAAGCCGCTCCGGCTCTGTTGAAAGTGTGATATCTAAGGCGAAAGAAGCTGCGGCACTTGGAGCTAAAGAGATTGTTATCACCGGAGTAAATATAGGTGATTTCGGAAAAGGAACTACCTCCACTTTCTTTGATCTGATTAAGGAACTGGATAAGGTGGTTGGTATTGAACGGTTTCGCATATCTTCTATTGAACCGAATTTATTAACCGACGAAATCATTGAATGGGTAGCGACTTCAAGAGCATTTATGCCTCACTTCCACATTCCTTTGCAGTGCGGTGACGATGAGGTGCTTAAATTGATGCGCCGCCATTACGACACTGAGTTGTTCCGCCACAGAATCCATAAAATCAAGGAGGTGATGCCGGATGCTTTTATTGGAGTGGATTTGATTGTTGGAGCGCGTGGTGAAACAGATGAGCGTTTTCAAAACTCCCTGAATTTTGTCAGGAGTCTCCCAATCAGTCGTCTCCATGTTTTCCCTTATTCAGAACGCCCAGGCACTAAGGCCCTTGAAATTACTCCGGTAGTAAGTCAGCAGACAAAGCATGAGAGAGTCAGGGAGATGCTTGATGTTTCGGAGAGTAAGCTTGCTGAATTTGCGGCGGCATATAAGGGCAAGGTGCGGAAAGTGCTTGTGGAACATTCAAGCAAGAACGGTTTTATGTGGGGCTTCACAGATAATTACCTGAAAGTGAAATTGCCGGCTGATTCTCGGCTTGCCAATAAAATTGTATATGTGCGCATCGGCGAATATTCAGGTGAAGAAGTTACAGGTGAATTAATGATATGAGCGCAAAGGTTTCAGTAATAATTCTAAATTGGAACGGAGAGAAACTTCTCAAAAGGTTCCTGCCGTCGGTTGCACGTTATCTTCCGGAAAGCGCGGAACTTGTTGTTGCTGACAACGGAAGTTCCGATGGTTCGAAAGAATACATAAAAAAAGAGTTTCCTCAAGTAAAATTGATTGAATTTGATAGGAATTATGGCTTTGCCGAGGGCTACAACAAAGCTGTTGCGCAGATGGAAACTCCCTATTGTGTACTGTTGAATTCTGATGTTGAAGCAAAAAACGACTGGGTGACTCCGATGCTTGATTTTATGGAGAACAATCCTGAAACAGGAGCTGCGCAACCCAAACTCCTTTCAGTTGACGCGCCGGAAAAGTTTGAGTATGCAGGCGCATGCGGTGGATTTCTTGATAAGCATGGCTATCCCTACTGTCGAGGCCGTATTTTCGATACTGTAGAGGTTGATCAAGGTCAGTACGATAAGCCGATGAGCGTTTTCTGGGCGAGTGGAGCTGCGTTGATGGTTCGTACTCAGGTGTACAACCTGGCGGGAGGGCTCGATAAGGAGTTTTTTGCACACATGGAGGAGATTGACCTGTGCTGGCGGATAAGGTTACTCGGCTATGACATCGCTGTTGTACCGCAGTCACAGGTGTTTCATTTGGGTGGAGGCAGTCTGCCCGCCGAAAATCCCAAGAAAACTTACCTTAATTTTCGAAACAATCTGCTGATGCTCCATAAGAATTCACCTGATAGTGTTCGCGGTTCAAGGTTGTTTGTCAGGCGGTTGCTTGACACTGTAGCTTGGGCTAAGTTCATCCTTTCGCTTGATTTTAAGAATGCTTCTGCAATTGTCGGGGCACACCGTGATTTCGCTCAGATGCGTAAATTTTATATAGAACACCCCGAGAAAGACCTGCTGAAAGCGACTCCGAATAAATCTGTCAGCATACTGTGGCAATATTTTATTCGCGGTAAAAAGAACTTTAGTCAGATTTGAGGCTTATAATTAGTATGAACGAAAAAGAAATACTATCCAATATTTCTGAGCGTTTGGGTATAATCGCTCTGAAGCCTATGCAGCTGGAAACAGCGGCATCTCAGTCAGACCGTATAAGGCTTGCTGCACCAACCGGTTCAGGCAAGACAATAGCCTTTGTAATAAACCTTCTAAAGAACATGAGCTCTCCGGGCAAAGGAGTGCAGGGCGTTATTATAGCCCCATCACGTGAACTCATTCTGCAGATTGCGGCAGTGGTAAAAGCTGCCTCTACCGGATATAAGGTCGTCGCATTTTACGGGGGGCACAAAATGGAGGATGAGAAAAAATCTCTCATCCCTGTTCCGGATATAATAGTCGCAACCCCCGGAAGGCTCCTCGACCATCTTAACCGTGGATTCTTGTCTTTATCCACGGCAAAATCGCTCGTGCTGGATGAATATGATAAGTG
>JAIDQW010000280.1 GCA_029062075.1 Paramuribaculum sp. | reverse complement strand
GTGTTCCCTTCCGGAAGTACCGCCTCTATATCCGCTTTCAGCGATTTCAAAGCCATTCTGTCGTAATTCAGATGTCCGTCGCTTATGAGCAGTGAAGCTTTCATTGCGGGAAGTGCCTTTGATTCAATGGCGTATGGCTTCAGAAGTTCTCCTGTGAAATTTACAGCTACATCAGTATCGATTTTTTTAAGCGAACCGGCGTACTGCTCCGGCACCATGGCTATGAGGTCCGCCAGACTGATATCCTTTCCGCTGATTTGAAGGGTTTCTATAACAGGAGACTTCTCAAAGTTAACCTTGGTGTTTATTTTTACGCCGATATTGTTGGCACTCACGCTAAAGTTCTGTAACTCAATGTGGTGAGGATTGCGCTGATTCCATCCTACCCTGCCGTCAACTCCGAATTTCATATCGGCGAGACGGAGTCCCGGCATCACCTCACCGCCGCCGGATCCCTCTATATCAAGGGTATATACCGGGGCATCGGTGCCGCTGATGGCGGCATCGGCAATTTTTACTGACATATCAACGGAGTCCGCAAGCGAGAATATGCGCACCGGCGCACCGCCCTCTATGGCAAAGCGGTTGATTACGATATAAGGCATATCGGTTTCGGTGGAATCCACCTCGGTGGGGGGCACTATAAGATAGTTGGCGGTAGAGTCATTTACCTGTACTATATTAATATCCGGTTTGCGGAAAGTCACATCATAAAGCATCACTGTACCACCCATGAGAGCCCAGATGTTCACCCCGCCGTCAAATTGCTCAAGGGTGAGCAGTGTGTCCGCATCGGCGGGCAATCTGCGTCTCACACTGTCCGGCACATCTTTTAGCGATTTGCTCACCACAGTGAGCTTATCTACCTTAAGCGACACCTTCGGGAAGGTTGACCAGAAACTCAGTTCCACCTTGCCCGCTGTAACATTGGCATCAAGGTACTTGCTGGAGTACTCGCTCATCATCGGAGTGAGTTCATCGGGGCTGAGAAGCCACACTCCGATGCTTATTGCGGCGGCTATCAGCAGCAACACTATTGCCAGAGGCACAAAAATCCATTTGAGAACCCTGCGCAAGCCCGACTTTTTCCTTTTGCCGGAAATATTTTTGTTTTCGTCCTTTGTATCCACTCGGTAATAATTTATGCCGGCAGGTCATGCCGGTAACTTACTCATAAATATAATAGCTTATATGTATAAGAGCGATTATGAATGGATTGTTCGCTAAAATACTCCGTAAAAGTACAAACAAGTTAATAATCCCCCAAATTATAGGCGGAGCTTGTAGGTTCGGGAGGCGAAGCGGACGAAGTAGATGCCGTGTGGGAGTCCGGTGATTCTGCCGTTGGC